>NZ_LDNX01000050.1:0-42638 GCF_001027955.1 Kocuria sp. SM24M-10
CGAACGGCAGGCCGATGAGCAGCCCGGTGATCCAGTTGCCGAGCAGGGCGCCGACGAGCAGGAAGACCAGGAGCACGCCGAGCCCGATCAGCAGCATCCACCAGCCCACGTTGGGCTCGACCTCGCGGGTCATCTTGAAGACCTGCTTGATCTGCCCGAGGAAGCCGGGGCCCTTGGCCGCCTTCCGCTGTTTCTTCGCCTCGCGCCTCTGCGCCCGGGTCGGCTTCCCGCTCGGCTTCCCCGTGGGCTTCCCGGAGGAGGTGGATCGCGACGCGGGGCGCGACTTGGCGTGGGAAGGTGACACGGTGAGACCTCGTCCTGTGGTGCGGTGGCAGTGGTCCGTCCTCCAGTTTAGCGGGTGGGAGGTGCCGTGACCTGACCCGGCTCAGCGCAGGCGCTGCACCAGGGAGGACGCCTCCTGGGAGGCGGAGCCCTCGTCCTCGATGTGCGCCAGGTGGGCGGGGATCTCGCGGCCGGACTTCTCCATCGCCCGGGCCCACAGCCGCCCGGCACGGTACGAGGACCGGACCATCGGCCCCGCCATGACGCCCAGGAAGCCGATCTCCTCGGCCATCCGGGAGAGCTCCACGAACTCCTCCGGCTTCACCCACCGGTCGATGGGGTGGAAGAGGGGGGAGGGGCGCAGGTACTGGGTGAGCGTGATGATGTCGCACCCGGCGTCGTGGAGGTCGCACAGGGCCTCGTGGATCTCCTCGTTGGTCTCGCCCATGCCGAGGATCAGGTTCGACTTCGTGATCATCCCGGCCTCCTTGCCCTGGGTGATCACGTCGAGGGAGCGCTCGTAGGTGAACGCCGGGCGGATCTGGCGGAAGATGCGGGGGACCGTCTCCACGTTGTGCGCGAAGACCTCCGGCTCGGCGTCGATGACCTGCTGCAACCGGTCCGGCTTGCCCTGGAAGTCCGGGATCAGGATCTCCACCCCGGTGTTCGGGTTGAGCCTGTGGATCGCCCGGATGGTCTCGGCGTAGAGCCACGCCCCGCCGTCGTCGAGGTCGTCGCGGGCCACGCCCGTCACGGTGGCGTAGCGCAGGCCCAGCTCCTGGACGGACTCGGCGACCTTGCGCGGCTCGGTGACGTCCAGCAGGTCCGGCTTGCCGGTGGCGATGTCGCAGAAGTCGCAGCGCCGGGTGCACTTGGACCCGCCGATCAGGAACGTCGCCTCCCGGTCCTCCCAGCACTCGTAGATGTTGGGACAGCCGGCCTCCTCGCACACCGTGTGCAGGCCCTTGCCGCGCGCCAGCGACTTCAGCTCCTGGAACTCCGGGCCCATGCGGGCGGTGTTCTTCAGCCAGGACGGCTTCTTCTCGATGGGTGTCTCGGCGTTGCGCGCCTCGACGCGCAGCAGGCGGCGGCCCTCGGGGGCAACGGTCATGGTCGGTCTCCTTGTCGAGATGTCGACGGTGGTGCGCTCACGGTCCCGGTGGTTCCGGGGCGGCGCGGATCAGCTGACGGTGGTCGGCCAGGGCAGCGGCCCCGGGAGCCCGGACGGGTCGAACTGTTCGCACAACTCGTCCTGGCGGGCGGATATTTCCTGCTCCATGCGCGCCACCACCGTCTCCGGGGTCACGAGCCGCCCGGTCTCCTGGGACAGGCTCGTGACGGAGGCGTCGGTGATGCCGCAGGGGATGATCTTGCCGAACGGTCGCAGGTCGTTGGAGCAGTTCAGGGCGAAGCCGTGCATGGTCGCCCGCTTCGACACCTGCACACCGATCGCCGCGATCTTGCGGTCGGGGCCGTGCTCGTCCGCGAGCACCCACGCCCCCGAACGGCCGGCCACGGTGGTCGCCGGCACCCCGAAGTCCGCGACCACCGCCAGGATGATCTCCTCCAGCAGGCGCACGAAGCGCACGACGTCGATGGGCGTGGTCAGGCGCACGATCGGGTAGCCCACGAGCATCCCGGGCCCGTGGTAGGTGAGCTTGCCCCCGCGCCCGATCTCCACGACCTCGGTGCCGTCGTAGGGGTACTCGTGCGCCTCGGTGCGCCGGCCGGCCGTGTAGACGGGCGGGTGCTCCAGCAGCAGCACGGTGTTGGCCCGCTCACCGGCGACGACCTCGCGGTGCACGTTCTTCTGCAGCTCCAGCGCCGCGCGGTAGTCCACGAGGTGGGGGGCGAAGCCGAGCCGTTCGAAGGAGAGGGACATGGCCCCCAGCCTATCGCGCGGCGGCGACACCCGCCCCGGGCCCGGGCTGTGGACGGCGCGGACGGCGCCGGCCCCCGACGGGGCATGCTGGGCGCATGGACGACCGCAACCCCGCATCCGGCGGCCGGCACCCCGGGTCCCGGCCGGTCCCCGCCTCCGCGCGGGACCGGCTCGCGGCGGCCGTGCGCGACGACGCCCGCGGTCCCCGGCCGCACCCGGCGGCGGAACCGCTCCCGCGGCTGCCGCCGGACGACGGGCTCGAGCCGGTCCGGCGGCTCGGCGACGGCTCCTGGCTCGTGCGCGAGACCCGTTCCGGGGAGCTCTTCGTCCTGCGGCTCTGCGCGGGTGCGGAGGGGCCGGAGCGTAGCGCCTCCCGCCGCGCCCTGCTGGCGCTCGCCGCCGACCTGTCCGGCCGGGAGGACCCCCACCTGGTGGCCGTGCGCGGGCTGCTCGGACCTGCCGCGGAGCCCGCGGGCCTCGTCGAGGAGTACCTGCCGGGCGGCTCCCTGGCGGAGCGGCTGGCCGAGCGCGGGCCGCTGGCCGCGGACGAGGTGGCCGCGGTGCTGCGCGACGCCGCGGCGGGGCTGGCGGTGCTGCACGGCCTGGGCCGGTGCCACGGGGAGCTCACCGCCCGGCGGATCCTCTTCCGCACCGCCCGGACCGCAACCGTGGCCCAGCCCGAGGACGGTGCCGGGGCCGGGCGGGAGGTCCCTGACGGGCCGCCGCCCGGAACCGGCAGGGGGTCGGCGAGCGGCGCCGATGGCGGGACCGGGTGGGAGTCCGGCAGCCGGGCAGGCAGTCGGCCCGGCAGCGGGGCGGACGGCGGCCCGGACGTGGCGGCAGTACGGCCGGGACCCGGGCACGGGAGCCCGCCGGAGGACGTGCGGGCCCTCGGTGTCGTCTGCTGGACCGTGCTCACGGGGCGGGCCCCGGCCGCCGACCGGCACCGGGCCCCCCTGGCACGGCTGCGCCCGGACGTCCCGCACCCGCTCCGCCGGGCGGTGGAGACCGCGCTGGCGGAGAACCCGGCCGACCGCCCTACCGCCGCGGAGCTGGCCGCCGGGCTCGAGGTCCTCCCGGTCCCGGCGGCCCCGGCCGCGGCGGGGCCACGAACCCGCGGGGCCGCGCGCGGCCCCGCGGCCGTCCGGTTCTCCCGCCCGACGGCGCACGGCACGTCGGCCGTCCCGTCCTCCCGCCGGCGCACGGCACTGCCCGCCCTCGCAGCCGCGCTCGTGCTGACCGCCGGCACCGCGTTGCTGCTGCCGCCCCGCTCGGGGGCGCCGGACCCGCCCGTGGCCCCGAGCGGGGCGGCAGGAGCTCCCGAGGCCGCCCTCCTGGATCCGCATCACCTGGGTCCGGCCGCCCCGACATCGGCCGCCCCGACATCGGCCGCCCCGGTCGCCGGGGACCGGATCGAGCCGGGAGAACCGCAGGAGGCCCTGCGCCGGCTCGTTGCCCGGCGCGGCGAGGCCCTGCGGACCGGGGACACCCGGCTGCTCGACCGGGTCTACGTCCCCGGGGCGGAGGCCGCGGCGGACGACCGCGCCACCATCGCGCGGGCCGCCGCGTCCGAGGACCGGGTGTTCGCCGATCTCGTGCTGGAGGCCGGGCGGATCCGGGGCGCCGCCCCGCGGTCGGGGCCCACCGCGCCGGGCGGTGTCACGCTCGAGGCCGAGGTGCGGGTCGAGGGCTACCGGGGCGATCCCGGCCGGGACGCGTCGGTGCTGCCGGCGGGCGAGGGGTGGGTGCAGACCGTGGCCGTCGTCCTGGTCCGCGGCGAGGAGGGATGGCGCCTGGCCTCCGTGGAGCCCCGCCGGGACCGCCCGGCGGGAATGGATGCGGCAACGCGGAGCCCCCGGCGCTGAACGGCGGCACCGGGGGCAGGGTCGTGCGGGGCGGCTCTCACCAGAGGGTCGCGACCGCCATGTTGATGAGGGCCAGGCCGCCCACCGCGTGGGCCAGGCCGGTCGAGACCGGCTCGCCGCGCCCGGTGCGCCGCTGCCCCAGGAACGCGGCCGCCGCCACGGCCAGGGCCAGGAGCAGCTTGACCGCGATCTTGACGTGGTTGACGTCGCCCATCTCGTGGATCGCCACGAGCAGCAGCCCGGTGACCAGGCTGAGCAGGGAGGCGTGGAACTGATCCGGGGAGACCGTGGAACGCTTGATCGTGCAGACCCAGGTGCCCACGATGATCGCGGCGCCGACGAGGTGCAGGAGGACGAGAAGTCCGTTCAGGAGGGTCATGGATCCGAGCCTGGTCGGGCGTTCCCGGGGCACGACGAGGGGGCGTGCCCCCTGTGATCAGGAACACGCCCCCTGGATGCCGGGGTGTCACCGGCGGGTGCTCAGACCCCGCCGGGCCGGGCCGCGGGACCGGTCAGAGACCGACCTCGGACTCGAAACGACCCTCCTCCAGGCGCGCCTTCAGCGCCTGCAGGAACCGGCCGGCGTCCGCGCCGTCGACCAGACGGTGGTCGTAGGTCAGCGACAGGTAGCACATCTGCCGGATCGCGATCGTGTCGTTGCCGTCGGCGTCGGCCACGACCATCGGGCGCTTCACGATCGACCCCGTGCCGAGGATGGCCACCTGCGGCTGGTTGATGATCGGGGTGTCGAACAGCGCCCCGAAGGAACCGATGTTCGTGATCGTGAAGGTGCCGCCGGTGAGGTCGTCCGGGGCGATCCTGCCGTCCTTGGCCCGGGAGCCGAGGTCGGCGATCTGCTTGGCCAGCCCGCCCAGGTTGAGGTCCCCGGCGTCCTTGATCACCGGGACCAGCAGGCCCCGGGGAGTGTCCACCGCGATGGCGATGTTCTCGGAGCCGTTGTAGACGATCTCCTTCTCGGCCTCCCGGAACGTGGCGTTGAGCTTGGGGTGCGCCTGCAGCGCCTCGGCCACGGCCTTGGCGAAGAAGGGCAGGAAGGTGAGCTTGGCGCCCTCCCGCTCCTGGAACTTCGCCTTGGCCTTGTTGCGCAGCACGGCCACCCGGGTCATGTCGACCTCGGTCACCTGGGTCAGCTGGGCCGACTCCTGCAGGGACTCGCGCATGCGCTGGGCGATCGTCATCCGGATGCGCGGGGCCTTCTCCGTGGTGCCGCGCTTGGCGTCCGGGGCCGGCGCGGCCTGGGGAGCCTTCTGCGGCTCCGCGGCGGCGGGCTGCTCGGCCGGGGCCTCGGCGGCCGGGGCCGCCGTGCTCTTCTGCTGCTCCGCGGCGGCCAGCACGTCCTGCTTGCGGATGCGGCCGCCCACGCCGGTGCCGGTGAGCGTGGACAGGTCGACGCCCTCCTTCTTGGCGAGCTTGCGCACCAGCGGGGTGACGTAGGCGGCGTTGTCGCCGGTCGGGGTCTCGGGCGCCGCACCGGCGTTCTCGGTGCGGGCACCGTCGCGCTCGGCGTCGTCCTGCTGCGTCCCGTCCGAGGTGTCCGCCATGACGGGCTCCTCGGTCTCCACCAGGGCCTCGTCGCGGGACGGCGCCTTCTCCTGCGTGCCGGTCGTCGACCCCTCGTAGCCCTCGCCGGAGGCGTCGGACGCCTGGGCGGAGGGCTCCTGCTCGGCGGAGGGCTGCTCCGGCTCCGGGGCGGAGCCGGACGGGGCGTCGCCGGAGCCGATGACCGCCAGGACCTGGCCGACCTCGGCGTCCTCGTCCTCCTGCACGCGGATCTCCAGCAGGGTGCCGGCCACCGGGGAGGGAACCTCGGTGTCGACCTTGTCGGTGGAGACCTCCAGCAGCGGCTCGTCGACGGCGACCTCCTCGCCGACCTGCTTGAGCCACCGGGTCACGGTGCCCTCGGTGACGGACTCGCCCAGCGCGGGCAGGGTGATCTCGGTCCCCTCGCCGCCCTGCTGGGACTCGGCCTTCGGGGCCTGCTCGGGGGCGGACTCCTGCTGCGCCGGAGCCTGCTGCTCGGCGGACTCGTCGGTGGCCTCCGGGGTCTCGGCCTGGGTGGCGGCGTCCTCGGCCTGCTCGGCGGAGGGCTGCCCCTGATCCGGGGCGGAGCCGGACGGGGCGTCGCCGGAGCCGATGACCGCCAGGACCTGGCCGACCTCGGCGTCCTCGTCCTCCTGCACGCGGATCTCCAGCAGGGTGCCGGCCACCGGGGAGGGAACCTCGGTGTCGACCTTGTCGGTGGAGACCTCGACCAGGGGCTCGTCGACGGCGACCTCCTCGCCGACCTGCTTGAGCCACCGGGTCACGGTGCCCTCGGTGACGGACTCGCCCAGCGCGGGCAGGGTGATCTCGGTCCCCTCGCCGCCCTGCTGGGACTCGGCCTTCGGGGCCTGCTCGGGGGCGGACTCCTGCTGCGCCGGAGCCTGCTGCTGGGCGGACTCGTCGGTGGCCTCCGGGGTCTCGGCCTGGGTGGCGGCGTCCTCGGCCTGCTCGGCGGAGGGCTGCTCCGGCTCCGGGGCGGAGCCGGAGCCCGAGCCGATGACGACCAGGGGAGCGCCGACCTCGACGTCCTCGTCCTCCTCGACGAGGATCTCCTCGATGACGCCCGCCACGGGGGAGGGGATCTCGGTGTCGACCTTGTCGGTGGAGACCTCGACCAGGGGCTCGTCGACGGCGACCTCGTCACCGACCTGCTTGAGCCACCGGGTCACGGTGCCCTCGGTCACGGATTCGCCCAGTGCGGGCAGGTTTACGGTTTCTGACATGGTCCGACCGTCTCTCTTTCGGTGCCTTCGATGGTGCGGTCCGGGCGCCGGGCCCGGTGCCGGGGTAGTGGGGGAGGCCCCGCCCGGGAGGGGCGGGGCCTCGGTGCGGTCAGCCGTGCAGCGGCGCGCCCGCGAGTGCCATGGCGGCCTCGCCGATGGCCTCGTTCTGGGTGGGGTGCGCGTGCACGAACGCGGCGACGTCCTCGGGGTAGGCCTCCCAGTTGACGATGAGCTGGCCCTCGCCGATCTGCTCGCTGATGCGCTTGCCGATGGCGTGGAAGCCGATGATGGGGCCGTCCTTCTCGCGCACCAGCTTGATGATGCCGCCGGTGCCCAGGATGGAGCTCTTGCCGTTGCCGGCGAGGTTGTACTCGGCGACCTCGATGTTGTCCTCGCCGAACTTCTCCTTGGCCTTCGGCTCGGTGTAGCCGACGGAGGCGATCTCGGGCTCCGTGAACGTCACCTTGGGGATGTTCACGTCGTCGACGACGGCGGGGTTGAGGCCGCCGATCTCCTCGGCCACGAAGCGGCCCTGCTGGTAGCCGCGGTGGGCGAGCTGGACGCCGGGGACGATGTCGCCGATCGCGTAGATGTTGCCCACCCCGGTGTGCAGGCGCTCGTTCGGGGTGACGAAGCCGCGGTCCATGGGGATGCCCTGCTCCTCGTAGCCCATGTCGGCGGTGTTCGGCCCGCGGCCCACCGCGACGAGCACGATGTCCGCCTCGAAGACCTTGCCGTCGGCCAGGGTGACCTTCGCGCCGTTGTCGTCCTGCTCGACCTTCTCGAAGAAGGTGCCGAGGTTGGACTTGATGCCGCGCTTCTTGAACTCGCGCTCGAGGATCTTGATCAGCGCGGGGTCCTCGTTGGCGACCAGGTGGGGGAGGCCCTCGATCACGGTGACGTCCACGCCGAAGGACTTCCACATGGAGGCGAACTCGCAGCCGATCACGCCACCGCCCAGGACGATCGCGCTCTTGGGCACGTAGTCGATCTCCAGGGCCTCGGTGGACGTCATGATCCGGCCGCCGATCTCGACGCCGAGGGTCTTGGAGACGGAGCCGGAGGCCAGCACGATGTGCTTGCCGGTGTAGCTGGTGCCGTCGACGTCGACCGTGTTCTGCCCGGTGAGCTTGCCCACGCCCTCGATCACCGTGATCTTGCGCATCTTCATCAGGCCGGTGAGGCCCTTGAACTTGCCGGCGACGATCTTGTCCTTGTAGTCGCGCACGGCCGCCATGTCGATCGACTCGAGCGTGGTGTGCACCCCGTACTTGGAGCTCTCCCGGGCGTCCTCGGCCAGTTCGGCCGAGTGCAGGTAGGCCTTCGTCGGGATGCAGCCCCAGTGGAGGCAGGTGCCCCCGAGCTTGTTCTTCTCGACCAGGCCCACCGTGAAGCCGAGCTGGACGGCCCGCAGCGCCGCGGCGTAGCCGGCGCTGCCTCCGCCGAGGACGAGGATGTCGAATTCGTTGTCGGCCACGTGTTTGGCTCCCTTGCGCGTTGACGTCGTTCCGAGTGGGGTGCACCCGTACGGTGACGGGTTCGTTTCGTACATACCTTAGCCCGACGGCGGAGAGAGCAACCAGGCGGGCGCTCCCTCCGCCGAGGGGGTGTCACGGGTGCTCAGCCGTGGGCGGCGGCGGAGTCCTCGAGCAGCCGGACGAGCGTGCGCACGCCCGCCCCGGTGCCCTCCGCGGGGGTGTAGCCGTAGGGGGAGCCCTCGTTGAAGGAGGGCCCGGCGATGTCCACGTGCGCCCACGGCACCCGGGCGCCGTCCGGGCCGCCGACGAACTCGCGCAGGAAGAGCCCGGCCACGAGCATCCCGCCGTTCTTGTCACCGATGTTCTTGAGATCGGCGACCTTGGAGTCCAGGGACGGGCGCAGGTGCTCCGGCAGGGGCATCGGCCAGCCGTCCTCGCCGGCGGCGCGGGCGGCGTCGGCCACGGCCGCGCGCAGTGCGTCGTCGCCCATGATTCCGAAGGTCCGCGAGCCCAGGGCCACCATCTGGGCGCCCGTGAGGGTGGCGATGTCGACGACGGCGTCGGGGGCCTCCTCGCAGGCGGCCACCAGTCCGTCGGCGAGTACGAGGCGCCCCTCGGCGTCGGTGTTGAGCACCTCCACGGTGCGTCCGCCGCGGATGGTGATGACGTCGCCGGGGCGGGTGGCCGTGGAGGAGGGCAGGTTCTCGGCCAGGCACAGCCAGCCGGTGACCTTGACCGGCAGGCCGAGCTCGGCGGCGGTCAGGACGGTGGCCAGCACGGCGGCGGCCCCGGCCATGTCCGACTTCATGGTCATCATCGAGGCCGGGGGCTTGAGCGAGAGCCCGCCCGAGTCGAAGGTGATGCCCTTGCCCACGTAGGCGTAGTGGCGCGACGCCCGCGCCGGGGAGTACTCGAGCTTGACCAGACGGGGACCGTGCGTCGAGCCCTGTCCCACGCCGAGCAGGCCTCCGTAGCCGCCCTTGGCGAGATCCTTCTCGGCCAGCACGGTCACGGAGACCTTCGTGCCCTTGGCGGCCTGCCGGGCATAGTCCGCGACGGCCTCCGGGTAGATGACGTTGGGGGAGAGGTCCACGAGGGTGCGGGCGGCCCGGACGCCGCGGCCGAGGGCGGTGGCGCGGTCCAGGACGCGGCTCAGCGCGGTGCGCGCCACATCGGGCGCGTGCACGACGGCGGAGGCCAGCGGGGCCTTCACGGCGCCGGCGGTCACGGACCGCTGGTGGGAGAACGCGAACGCGCCCAGGGCCGCGCCCTCGGCGACCGCCGCGGCGTCCTCCTCCGAGGCCGCGGGCAGGGCGAGGACCGCCGAGTCCGTGCCGGCGAGGCGGCGCACCGCGGCGCCGACGGCCCGGCGCAGCGCCTCGGCCCGCGCGGGCCCGCTCTCGGGCAGGTCGCCGACACCGGTGAGCGCCACCACGGTGAAGGGCAGCCCGGACGGCGCGGGCACGAGGGTGACCTCGTCGGCGCCGCCGCCCACGCGCAGGGCCGCGGCGGCCTCCAGCACGGGGGAGAGCTTGCGCTGCTCGCCGGCGGGCAGCACGACGCGGCCGTCGCCGTCCGCCCCCTTCTGCACGGCGAGCACGAGGGCGTGCGCCGGGGTCCGGCCCAGGGGCTTGTGCGTGGCGGTGAGCTCGATCCCCCGGGGCTCGAGCAGTTCCTGTACGTCGGGCATGTGTCGTCCTTTCGCTGAGGTCCGGACCGGCCGGTCCGGGCGGGGCGCTCGTGGCGGTCCCGGCCCGTCCGGCGGGCGTGCTGTCGATCCTATCCCCGGCCCCGGCGGCGACAGGCTCCGCCGGGCCGGGCGGGGAATAAGGGGGGCCTCGCGGGCGGTTGACATGAACCAGGGAGCGCCGCCGGAGGTGCTCCCGCCGGCCTCGGGAAGAACCCCCGGACCCCGACCCACCCATCCCCCCTCAGGAGGAAGTTGCCGTGCTGGATCCCACCTCGCTGTACCTGAGCAACCCCGCGCTGCTCGAGGACGCCCGGGTCCGTGGCCTGCCGCTGATCGTCGCCCTGTCCGGCTACGCGGAGGCCGGCCACGTGGCCGTGCAGATCGAGCACGCCATCACCGATTCCCTGCCGCACGAGGTCGTGGCCCGGTTCGACCTGGACCAGCTCTACGACTACCGGGCCCGCCGCCCGCACGTGCGCTTCGCGGAGGACCACTTCGAGGACTTCCAGGCCCCCGAGCTGTCCCTGCGGCTGGTCACGGACCCGCTCGGGCGCAGCTTCGCCCTGCTCACCGGCCCGGAGCCGGACCTGCAGTGGAACCGCTTCACGGAGGCCGTCGTGGGCCTGGCCCGGCGGATGGACGTCTCGCTCGTCGCGATCGTCTCGGGCATTCCCATGCCGGTCCCGCACACCCGCCCCTTCATCGTGTCCGTGCACGGCAGCCGGACCGACCTGTTGCCCGTCAAGCACGCCTGGCGGCCGGTGGTGGAGATGAGCTCCTCCGCCGCGCAGCTGCTCGAGATCCGCCTGACCGAGGCGGGGATCGACAACATCGGCTTCACCGTCCACGTCCCGCAGTACCTGGCGGAGGCGCACCTGCCGCACGCCGCGGTGGCCGCCCTCGAGCACATCAACGCCGTGACGTCACTCACCCTGCCCTCGGACGAGCTGCGCGAGGCGGCCCGCGAGATAGAGCGGCAGATCGACCAGCAGGTGGGCGCCTCGCCGGAGGTGCAGGCGGTCGTGGCGGGTCTGGAACAGCGCTACGATGACGTCGTCGACGCCTCGGCCCCCCGCTCCCTGCTCGTGGGGGACGAGTCCGAGCTCCCCGACGCCGACGAGATCGGCGCCGCGGCCGAAGCCTTCCTGGCCGCCCGGGAGGACGAGCAGGACTGAGCCCGCCGCCCGGCGGGGCGTGGCCGGCTCGACCCGGGACGGTGCCGCCGTCCGCGGCCCCGTCCCCCCGAGAGCGAAGTGCATGACGTCCGACCGGTCCCGCCCCCCGCAGCCCGGCAAGGACTCCCGCCGCGCGTACCTGGTGTTCGGGATCGGCGTCCTCGCCTACTTCAGCGCCGTGGCGCAGCGCACGAGCTTCGGGGTCGCGACGGTCGACGCCGCGGAGCGGTTCGGCACGGCGGCCTCAGCGCTCTCGCTGGTCTCCCTCATGCAGGTCCTGGTCTACGCCGCACTGCAGATCCCCGTGGGCGTGCTCGTGGACCGCTTCGGCGCCCGGGCCATGGTCTCCGCCGGGGCCCTGCTGATGACCGTGGGGCAGGTGCAGCTGGCCCTGGCGGACACGGTCGCCGAGGGCGTGGTGGCCCGCGTGCTCGTGGGGGCCGGGGACGCGGCCACCTTCGTGTGCGTGATGCGGCTGATCCCGGCGTGGTTCTCCGCCCTGCGCGTCCCCCTGCTCACCCAGGTCGTGGGGGTCTTCGGCAACCTCGGCCAGCTCGTCTCCGTGATCCCCTTCGCCTGGGTGCTCGACCGCGCGGGCTGGCTCCCGTCCTTCCTCGGGCTGGCCGCCCTCGCGCTGCTCGCCGGGACGCTCGCCGCGGCCCTGCTGCGGGACGCGCCGCCGGGCGTGGAGGTGCTCCACCGCCGGCTGGGGCTGCGGCGCACGGGGCAGGTCCTCCGGGAGAGCCTGGCCGAACCGGGCACACGGCTGGGCTTCTGGGTGCACTTCACCACCCAGTTCGCCGGCAACACCTTCGTCCTCATGTGGGGCTACCCGTATCTCGAGTACGCCCAGGGCCTGCCCGACACCACGATCTCCGTGGTGATGACCTCCTTCGTGCTCACCAACCTGGCCGTCGGCCTGGCGCTCGGCGGGCTGACGGCCCGGCGCCCCGAGCGCCGGGTGCGGCTGTCCCTGACGGTCACCGCCGGCATCTTCGCGGCCTGGACCGTGCTGCTGGTGTGGCCGGGCACGGCCCCGGCGGCGGTCGTGCTCGCGGCCGTGTGCGTGATCGCGATCAGCATGCCCGCGTCGATGATCGCCTTCGACATCACCCGCAGCTTCAACCCGCCCCGCCGCTCGGGCACGGCCATGGGCATCGCCAACGTCGGCGGGTTCACCGCCTCGGTCCTCGCCATCTTCGTCACCGGGTTCGTCCTGGACCTCCTGTACGCGGGCGGCTTCCGCGAAGAGCTCTACGCGCCCGACGCGTTCCGGGTCGCCGTCGCGGCCCAGTTCCTCATCGCCGGAGCCGGGGCCGTCGGTGTCCTGGCCACCGCCGCGCGGGTGCGGCGCCGGCACTGGCCCGACGCCGTCTGAGAGACGTCCTCGGGCATCCGCACTGCACCGGGCAACCCGGGCGGTGTCCCGTCCGCCGCCCTCCACAGCCCGCCACCGGGGCCGCCGCCGCCGGCCCGGGACCGCCCACCCTGGGCCCATGAGACAGCACCCCACCCGTGATCCCTTCGTCCCCGTCGTGCGCTGCGCCGCCGACCTGCTCGCCGTCGTCCCGCACACCCTCGGCTACTGGCCCGCCGACTCGCTCGTCCTGTTCGCCGCCGGCGGCGGGACGGCCGGGGCGTGCGTGCGGGTGGACCTGCCGGCCGACCCCGACGACGAGCGCTTCGCCGAGGCCTTCGTCGCGGAGCTCGCCGAGCTCGTGGGCCACGACGCCCTCAGCGACCGGGTGTTCGCCATCGTCTACACCTCCGGCCGCACGCCCGTCCGCTCGTCACCGGGCACGTCCCCGCCGCCGGGCGGGCCCGGAGCGGTGTCCGCCGTGCTGGGCCTCGTGGACGAGGCCGCCCGCCGGGCGGACCGGGCCGTGGCGGCGCGCTGGGTCGTGGCCGGCGAGCACTGGTGGCCGGTCGAGGACCCCGAGGACGTCCGGGACGTGGCCCGCATCCTGGACAGCGCCGTCAACGCCGCGCTCGTGGCCGCCGGCAGCTCCTACGCGACGGCGCCGCGGCAGGCCATGGACCACGAGTACGGTGCGCTGCCGGCGGGCACCCGCCGCGGGATGGCGGGACGGGCGGCCCACTGGGCCCGGGCGGGCCGGGACGGTTGGCACCGCCTGGACCGCCTGGCGCGCATCCTGACCGTGTGGGAGGACGTCCTGACGGAGGTCCGGGACGCCGACGGCGACTGGCTGCCCGCGGTCCTGGCCCACGACGACGACCTGCTGGGCTTCCTGGCCGCGGGCCTCTCGGACCCGGTGCTCGCCGACCTCCTCCTCGCGGCCTGCGCCACGGACGACTCCGCCGGTGTCCTCGCCGCGGCGGCCATGTGGGCGGAGCTGTGCGACGCCGAGCCCGGCGCCGCGGACCCGGCGGACGAGCCGACCGGACCGACCCGCGCACCGGCGCCGCCCGGGGTCGCGGCCGTCCCGCGTCGCCCCGGTGTTGGCCGGCGCGGGGCGGCCCCCGGCGCCGCGCGGCGGCCCGCGTCCGACGCAGGGGAGCTCATCCGACTCTCCCGCGTGCTGTCCGGGGAGTGGGGTGGGACCCCGGCCTGGCCGCGGCTGGACGCGCTGTACCGGGTCCTGCAGGCACTGGCCTGGCTGCTGGACGCCGGCGAGGCCCCGGTGGAGCAGGCAGAGGCCCCGACGGAGCGGGCCGTGGGGCGGGCAGGCGAGACGGCAGCGGGGCAGGCGGCGGAGGGGACGGCCGAGGCGGTGGCCGGGACGGACGCCGCCGCGGCCCGGGCAGTGCTCGCGGGCGTGCTCGTGGAGCTGGCGCAGCTCAACCGCTTCCGCGCCCGCGGCTCGCACACGGCGCACTTCGTGCGCCGCGCCACGGCGCTGGTTCCCTGCCACCCGGCCGCCCTGCGCGTGCTGCGGCTCGCGGACGCCCGCCCGGTGCCGCTGTGGGCCCGGGACCGGGCGACCGCCTGGCACGCCTGAGGTGACCCCGGCGAGCTTTCTCAGGTTCCGCCGGCCGGGCGGGAACAAATCCCGGCCGACCGTGGTTCCGGCTGTCAGGACCCTTCAAGCCTGCCGCGCCGGACGACGCCCGGAGCAAGGACTTGACAGGGTCATAGGCGTGTTGCCCCGAGTGCGGGCGCCGTGACCGTTCAACGAAAGGCTCTCAGTGTCACCTTCCGCCAGCAAGAAGACGACGGACACCGCCGCCGAGGCTCCGGTCACCGGGGACGCTCGGTCGACGTCCGGGTCCGCGGGCACGTCGCCGCGGGCGAAGACCGCCGCGGCGAAGTCCACCGCGGCCAAGAAGACGGTGGCCGCGAAGAAGACCACGGCCACCAAGACCACCGCCGCCAAGACCACGGCGGCCAAGACCACGGCGGCCAAGACCACGGCCGCCAAGACCACGGCCGCGAAGTCGACCGCGGCGGCGCCGACGGCCGCGAGGAGCTCCGCGGCCCAGGCCGCCCCGGCGCCCGCGCCCGCCCAGAAGCCGGCGACCCGCAAGAAGGCCGCCCCGAAGAAGGCGGATGCGGACGTCACCGGCGAGCCGGACACGGACGTCGAGGTCGCCGAGGACGCGGACCTCGAACCGGACCTGACCGACGAGGCCGGGGTCGTCGACCCCGACGTGGAGGAGGACGAGGACGCCGCGGAGGAGACGCCGGCGGAGGACGAGGTCGCGGCGCCCGCGCGCAAGGACGAGAAGACCTCCGGCTTCGTGATCACCGCCAACGACGACGACGACGCCCCGGCCCAGCAGGTCGTCTCCGCCGGCGCGACCGCTGACCCCGTCAAGGACTACCTGAAGCAGATCGGCAAGGTCGCCCTGCTGAACGCCGAGCAGGAGGTCGACCTGGCCCTGCGGATCGAGGCCGGCCTGTACGCCGAGCACAAGCTCGCCGACGAGAAGGACAGCCTGGACCCCCAGACCCGCAAGGAGCTGCGCTGGGTGATCCACGACGGCAAGCGCGCCAAGAACCACCTGCTCGAGGCCAACCTGCGCCTGGTCGTCTCGCTCGCCAAGCGCTACACCGGGCGCGGCATGCTGTTCCTGGACCTCATCCAGGAGGGCAACCTCGGTCTGATCCGCGCGGTGGAGAAGTTCGACTACACCAAGGGCTTCAAGTTCTCCACCTACGCCACGTGGTGGATCCGCCAGGCCATCACCCGGGCCATGGCCGACCAGGCCCGCACCATCCGCATTCCCGTGCACATGGTGGAGGTCATCAACAAGCTGGCCCGCGTCCAGCGGCAGATGCTGCAGGACCTCGGGCGGGAGCCCACCCCGGAGGAGCTGGCCAACGAGCTCGACATGACCCCCGAGAAGGTCGTGGAGGTGCAGAAGTACGGCCGGGAGCCGATCTCCCTGCACACCCCGCTGGGCGAGGACGGCGACTCCGAGTTCGGCGACCTGATCGAGGACTCGGAGGCCGTGGTCCCGGCCGACGCGGTGAGCTTCACACTCCTGCAGGAGCAGCTGCACTCCGTCCTGGACACCCTCTCCGAGCGGGAGGCCGGCGTCGTCGCCATGCGCTTCGGCCTCACGGACGGCCAGCCGAAGACCCTGGACGAGATCGGCAAGGTCTACGGGGTGACCCGGGAGCGCATCCGGCAGATAGAGTCCAAGACGATGTCCAAGCTGCGCCACCCGTCCCGCTCGCAGGTGCTGCGCGACTACCTCGACTGACCGGACGCCCCCGTCCCCGGACCCGTCCGGGGACGGGGACGGGGCGGCCGTGCGGGCCGGACCCGGACATGCAGCAGGGCCCCGACACCAGGTGTCGGGGCCCTGCTCGCTCCGGGCGCTCGCCGGGGAGCGCCCGGATCAGGAACCGATCCGCTCCGTCTCGTCCTGCCAGGTGGCCGCCAGGGGCCGCAGCTTCTGCTCGTTCTTGCGCGCGTGGTGAGCGCAGAAGAGAAGCTCACCGCCCGTCGACTCGAGGATCACTCGGACGTAGGCCTGGGCGCCGCACGCGTCGCAGCGGTCGGTCGCATTGAGTTCTCGGCTTTCCAGTGTTGCGTTCACGGGATCCTCCTCCTGTGTCGTACGCGGTGCACGGGGGCCGCAGACCCGCCGATGCAGGTACCCGGGGTCTCGTGGACGCTGAGGGGTACTCGTACATAGAACCACGACCGTCGGACATCGGATTCCGTCCGGGGCGCTTTTTCGCCCCCGGCGTAGGCCCCCGCTCCCGCGACGGCCCTCCCGCCCCGCCCCGGGGTGTCCGCCGCCCCGACTACAGTGGTGGGGAATCCCACCGTCCCCCAGGAGTCGTATCCCCGTGACACCGTCCCGTTCCGAGTACAACGCCCGCCACCTCTCCGTCCTCGAGGGCCTCGAAGCCGTCCGGAAGCGGCCCGGCATGTACATCGGCTCCACCGACTCCCGCGGCCTGATGCACTGCGTGTGGGAGATCATCGACAACTCCGTGGACGAGGCGCTGGCCGGGTTCGGCCACCAGATCACGGTGATCCTGCACGCCGACGGCGCCGTGGAGGTGCACGACGACGGCCGCGGCATCCCCATCGACGTGGAGCCCCGCACCGGACTGACCGGTGTGGAGGTCGTGTTCACGAAGCTGCACGCGGGCGGGAAGTTCGGCGGCGGGTCCTACAGCGCCTCGGGCGGCCTGCACGGCGTCGGCGCCTCGGTGGTCAACGCCCTCTCCGCACGCCTGGACGTCCAGGTGGACCGGGGCGGGAAGACCCACCAGATGTCCTTCCGCCACGGCGAGCCGGGCCGCTTCCTCGACAAGGGCAGGCCCTCCCCGCACGCGCCCTTCGAGCCGTTCGTGGAGGGCTCGGTGCTCGACGTCGTGGGCAAGGCCAAGCGCGGGGTGACCGGCACCCGGATCCGCTACTGGGCGGACGAGCAGATCTTCACCACGGACGCCCGGTTCAGCTACGAGGACCTGGCCAAGCGCGCCCGCCAGACGTCCTTCCTGATCCCGGGTCTGCGCATCACGGTGCGCGACCAGCGGGGCCTGCCCGGCACCCCGGGGGAGTTCGGCACCCACGAGGAGGTGTTCCAGCACGACGGCGGGATCTCCGAGTTCGTGGAGTACCTCGCGGCCGACAGCTCCGTCACCGACGTGTGGCGCTTCCACGGCGAGGGCCGGTTCAAGGAGACGGTCCCCGTCCTGGACGAGAGCGGCCGCTCCAAGCTCACCGAGGTCGACCGCACGTGCGAGGTCGACGTCGCCCTGCGCTGGGGGATCGGCTACGACACCTCCCTGCGCTCCTTCGTGAACATCATCGCCACCCCCAAGGGAGGCACGCACCAGGCCGGGTTCGAGGCCGCCCTGCTCAAGACCTTCCGCAAGCAGATCGAGGCCAACGCCCGCAAGCTCAAGGCCGGCAGCGACAAGGTGGAGAAGGACGACGTCCTGGCCGGGCTCACCGCGGTGCTCACCGTGCGGCTGGCCGAGCCGCAGTTCGAGGGCCAGACCAAGGAGATCCTCGGCACCCCGGCCGTGCGCCAGATCGTGGCCCGGGTGGTGGAGAAGGAGCTGACGGCCAAGCTCACCGCGACCGCACGCCACGACAAGCAGCAGGCCGGGCAGCTGCTGGAGAAGGTCGTGGCAGAGATGAAGTCGCGCATCTCCGCCCGGGTGCACAAGGAGACGCAGCGGCGCAAGAACGCCCTGGAGACCTCCTCCATGCCGGCCAAGCTCGTGGAGTGCCGCTCCAACGACGTCGAGCGCTCGGAGCTGTTCATCGTGGAGGGCGACTCCGCCCTGGGCACCGCCCGGCTGGCCCGGTCCTCGAACCACCAGGCCCTGCTGCCGATCCGCGGCAAGATCCTCAACGTCCAGAAGGCGTCCATCACGGACATGCTCGCCAACGCCGAGTGCGCGGCCCTGATCCAGGTGATCGGCGCCGGGTCGGGCCGGACCTTCGACCTCTCCGCCGCCCGCTACGGCAAGGTCATCATGATGACGGACGCCGACGTCGACGGCGCGCACATCCGCACCCTGCTGCTCACGCTGTTCTACCGCTACATGCGCCCGCTCGTGGAGGCCGGCCGGGTCTACGCCGCCGTGCCCCCGCTGCACCGGGTGGAGGTCGTCAACGCGGGCGGCAAGCCCAACGAGATGATCTACACCTACTCCGAGCGGGAGCTCGCGGACCTGCTCGGGCGGCTGGAGACGGAGGGCCGCCGGTACAAGGAGCCCATCCAGCGCTACAAGGGCCTGGGCGAGATGGACGCCGACCAGCTCGCGGAGACGACCATGGACGTCCGGCACCGGATGCTGCGCCGGATCCGGGTCGAGGACGCCGAGGCGGCCGAGCACGCGTTCTCGCTGCTCATGGGCTCCGAGGTGGCGCCGCGCAAGGACTTCATCATCGAGGGCGCCACCCAGCTGGACCAGGAGCGCATCGACGCCTGAGCCCGGGCGGGGGCCACGGGCCCGATCCCGGGCGCGGCGCGGGCCGGAGCACTACGCTGGGCAGGGACGACCGACCGTCCCCGAGGAAGGATCCCCGCATGACCGCCTCCGGCCCGCACTCCCGTCCCGACGCCCCCCGCCGGTCCCGCCCCACCACGGTCACGGTCACCGGGGCCGCCGGGCAGATCGGTTACGCCACGGTCTTCCGGGCCGCGGCGGGCGACCTCCTCGGTCCCGACACGCCGATCCGCCTGCACCTGCTCGAGCTGCCGCAGGCACGGCGGGCCGCAGAGGGCACGGCCCTGGAGCTCCAGGACGGCGCGTTCCCGCTACTCGAGGGCGTGGAGGTCTTCGACGACGCCGACGCGGCCTTCGACGGCTCCTCGGTCGGCCTGCTCATCGGGGCCCGTCCCCGCTCCCAGGGCATGGAGCGGGCGGACCTGCTCGAGGCCAATGCCGGGATCTTCTCGGTGCAGGGCCGGGCCGCCAACCGGGGCGCGGCGGAGGACTTCCGGGCGGTCGTGGTCGGCAACCCCGCGAACACCAACGCCTACATCGCCGCCTCGCACGCCCCGGACGTGCCCCGGGAGCGGTTCACCGCCCTCACCCGGCTGGACCACCACCGGGCGGTCGCGCAGCTGGCCGAGGCCACGGGCGCCCGGGTGGCGGAGATCCGGGGGGTGGCGATCTGGGGCAACCACTCCGCGAGCCAGTACCCGGACCTCACCCACGCCACGGTCGCCGGCCGGCCGGCCCTCGAGGTGCTGGACGAGAAGGGCCTCGGCCTGGACTGGGTGGACCGCACCTTCATCCCGCGCGTGGCCGGCCGCGGCGCGGAGATCATCGACGTGCGCGGCGGGTCCTCCGTGGCCTCGGCCGCCCACGCCGCCCTGTGCCACGTGCGCGACTGGGTGCTCGGCACCCCGGGGGACACGTGGACGTCCATGGCGGTGCCCTCCGACGGCTCCTACGGCGTGCCGGAGGGCCTCGTCAGCTCCTTCCCCGTGGTCTGCCGGGACGGGCGCGCGGAGATCGTTTCGGACCTGGCGCTGGACGAGTTCTCGCGGACCCGGATCGAGCGCTCCGTGCGGGAGCTCCAGGAGGAGCGGGAGGCCGTGCAGCAGCTCGGGCTGCTCGGCCCCGGCGCTGACCTCTCCGCCCGGCCTCAGGAGTAGGCCGGGCCCACCGCGTCGATCACCTGGTCGGTGGGCACCCCGGAGCCGTCGCGGCGCCCGTGCTCGGTGGGCAGGGCCCGCGCCACGCCCGTGGCCGAGACGGCCTTGGCCGGACCGTGCCCCGCCCAGGCCAGGACCAGCCCCGTCTCGCCCTTGAGGAACCGGTGGGCGCGCACCCCGCCCGTGGCCCGGCCCTTGGGCGGGTACTCGGCGAAGGGAGTGACCTTCACCGTGTACTTGGACATCCCCGGCAGCACCTCCTCCGCCCGGGCCAGCGTCACGACCACCGGCGTCTCGTCGGCGGCGCGCACCGCCCCGAAGAACAGCACGGCGTCTCCCGGGACCAGTTTGATCCCCGCCACGCCGCCGGCGGTGCGGCCCTGGGGGCGCACCGCACCCGCCTCGAAGTGCAGCAGCCTGGCCTCCCGGGTCACGAACACCAGCTCGTCGTCCTCGGCCGCGGACTCGGCGAGGCCGACGACCTCGTCGCCGTCCTTGAGCGTGATGACCTCCCACTCCTCGCGGTTGAGGGGGTACTCCGGGTTCACCCGCTTCACCACGCCGCTGCGGGTGCCCAGGGCGAGCACCGACCCCAGCGGGGCCAGGCCCACGAGCCGCTCGCCGCGGCCCAGGGTGAGGAACTCCTTGACCGGCACGCCGTCGCCGAGCTTGGGAGTGCCCTCGAAGGCCGTCAGCACGGGCACGTCCATCACCTGCACGCGCACCATCCGCCCGGCCGAGGTGACGGCCCCGATCTCCGAGCGCGCGGTGGCGCGCACCACGGAGGCCAGGGCGTCGTGCTTGAGCCGCCGCGGCGGGTCCGTCAGCGGGTCCTGCGAGGAGGAGCGGGCGAGCTGGCCGGAGGTGGACAGGAAGACCCAGCACGGGTCGTCGGCGATCTCCAGGGCGAGCCCCCCGCCGCCGCCGCGGCCCGGTGCCGGGGCGGCCACGGCGGCGGCCGGGCCGGGCAGCGCCTCGGACTCCAGCAGCTCGGTGCGCCGGTCGTCGCCGTGCACGGCGGCGACCTCGGCGAGCTCGGCCGAGACCAGGGCCCGCAGCCGGGCGTCCGAGGCGAGGATCTCCTCCAGCTCGGCGATCTCCCCGCGCAGCTCCTCCTGCTCCTTCTCCAGCTCGATCCGGGAGTACTTGGTGAGCTGGCGCAGGCGCAGCTCGAGGATGTGGTCGGCCTGGACCCGGGTGAGGTCGTACACGGTCATCAGCCGCTCCCGGGCCACGGCGGTCTCGTCGGAGGAGCGGATAATCTGGATGACCTCGTCGATGTCGACGATCGCCACGAGCAGCCCCTCGACCAGGTGCAGCCGGTCCCGCCGCTTGGCCAGGCGGAAGCCGGTGCGCCGGCGGACCACGGAGAGCCGGTGCTCCACGTAGACCCGCAGCAGCTCGAGCAGGCCCATGGTGCGGGGCCGCCCGTCCACCAGGGCCACGTTGTTGATCCCGAAGGAGTCCTCCATCGGCGTGTACTTGTACAGCTGCTGGAGCACCGCCTGCGGGTTGAAGCCGTTCTTGACCTCGATCACCAGGCGCATCCCGTTCTTGCGGTCGGTGAGGTCCACGACGTCGGAGACGCCCTGCAGCTTCTTCGCCTGCGCGGCCTCCTTGATCTTCTCGGTCACCTTCTCCGGCCCCACCATGTAGGGCAGCTCGGTGACCACGATGCCCTGCTTGCGCGGGGAGACCTGCTCGATCGAGACCTTCGCCCGGGTCCTGAAGGATCCCCGCCCGGTCCGGTACGCGTCCCGAATGCCGTCCAGGCCCACGATCCGCCCGCCCGAGGGCAGGTCCGGTCCGGGGACGAAGCGCATCAGCTCCTCGAGGGTGGCCTCGGGGTGCTCCACGAGGTGGCGGGCCCCGGCCACGACCTCGCGCAGGTTGTGCGGGGCCATGTTCGTGGCCATGCCCACCGCGATGCCGGAGGAGCCGTTGACCAGCAGGTTCGGGTACGCGGCGGGCAGCACACCGGGCTGGAAGAACTGGTTGTCGTAGTTGGGCACGAAGTCCACGACGTCCTCGTCGAGGTCGGCCGTCAGCGCCAGCGCCGCGGGGGCCATGCGGGCCTCGGTGTAGCGGGAGGCGGCCGGGCCGTCGTCGAGGGAGCCGAAGTTGCCGTGCCCGTCCACGAGGGGCAGGCGCATCGCGAAGGGCTGGGCGAGGCGGACCATCGCGTCGTAGATCGCGGAGTCGCCGTGCGGGTGCAGCTTGCCCATGACCTCGCCCACCACGCGGGCGCTCTTGACGTGGCCGCGGTCCGGGCGCAGCCCCATCTGGTTCATCATGAACAGGATCCGTCGCTGGACGGGCTTGAGCCCGTCCCGGGCGTCGGGGAGGGCGCGGGAGTAGATCACGGAGTACGAGTACTCGAGGAAGCTCGTCTCCATCTCGGAGGTCACGTCGATGTCGACGATGTTCTCCCGGAAGTCGGCGGGGAGCTCGTCCTCGGCGGACGGGCGGGAGGACGCACGGCGGCGAGCCATCAAAGCGGGGGGTCCTTCGGTCGGGGATGGGCCCGGGCGGCCCCGGGGACTCGGCGGGCGAGATCGTGCGGGGACGCACCGGGACGCACCGTTGACGGTGCGGGTTTGTCTACTAGCCTGAAGTCTATGGTTCCAGAGAGCGCGGACACGGAAGAGGCCGCCCGGTACCCCGAGTACTGGGAGGCGGACGTGATGCTGCGCGACGGCGCGACGGCACACCTGCGCCCCATCTCCCCGCAGGACCGCGACGCCCTGCTGGCGTTCCACCAGTCGCAGTCCGAGGACAGCATCTACCTGCGGTTCTTCTCCTACAAGCCCACCCTCTCGGCGCGCGAGCTGGACCGGTTCACCCGGGTGGACCACAAGGACCGCGTCTGCTTCGTGCTGCTGCTGGGGGAGCAGATCGTCGGGGTGGGCCGCTACGACCGCACGGAGGACCCGCACGACGCCGAGGTCGCGTTCATGATCTCCGACGCCCACCAGGGGCGGGGGATCGGCTCGATCCTCCTGGAGCACCTCGCCGCCGCGGCGCGGGAGAACGGGATCGACCACTTCTCCGCCGAGGTGCTGCCCGAGAACCGGAAGATGCTGCGGGTGTTCGCGGAGGCCGGCTACGAGCTGACCCGCCGCTTCGACGACGGCGTGGTCGTGGTGGGCTTCGACATCGACCCCACGGAGAAGTCCCTGGCCGTGATGGCCGCCCGTGAGCACCGGGCGGAGGCCCGCTCGGTCGCCGATCTGGTCACCCCGTCCTCGATCGCGGTCGTCGGCGCGTCGCGGGACCCCGGCCACGCCGGGCACGCCCTGGTGGAGCACCTGCTCGCCTCCGGGTTCGCGGGCCGGCTGAGCGGGGTGGGCCCCACGCCGTTCGAGCGGGAGGGCATGACCCACGCCACCTCGATCGGCGAGGTCCCGCAGCGCGTGGACCTGGCGCTGATCGCGGTGCCGGTGGACCAGGTGGCCGACGTCGTCGACCAGTGCGGCGCGGCGGGCGTCCGCGCCGTCGTCGTGGTCACCGGCGGCTACGCGGAGGCGGGGGCGGAGGGCCGGGCCCGGCAGACCGAGCTCGTGCGCCGCGCCCGCTCCCACGGCATGCGCCTGGTCGGGCCGGCGAGCCTGGGGCTGTACCGCACGGACCCGGAGTGCCGCTTCAACGCCTCCGTGCTGCCCACGACCCCACGGCAGGGGCCGCTGGGGCTGTTCAGCCAGTCCGGGGCCATCGGGATGATGCTCAACGCCGCGGCGCTGCGGCACAACGTGGGCGTGTCCACCTATCTCTCGGCCGGCAACCGCGCCGACGTCTCCGGCAACGACATGATGCAGTACTGGGAGGACGACACCGCGACCCGCGCCTGCGGGCTCTACCTGCAGTCCGTGGGCAATCCGCGCAAGTTCTCCCGCATCGCCCGCCGGCTGTCCCTGACCAAGCCCGTCATCGTGGCCAAGAGCGAGGTGACCGGGCTGCGGCTGCCGCCGGGCCACACCGGGCGCACCACCCAGGCCCCGCCCGGCGCCCTGGACGCGATGTTCCGCCAGGCCGGGGTGATCCGCGCCGACACCAGCGAGCACCTCATGGACGTGGCCGGCATCCTGGCCGCCCAGCCGCTGCCGGCGGGGCCCCGCACGGCGCTGGTGTCCAACGCGCTCGCGCTGGGCCAGCTCATGGAGGACCGGTGCACCCAGCTGGGCCTGGAGACCGCCGTGACCCAGGCGTCGGTGCCCACCGCCGAGGGCGGGGCCCGGGCCCTCGAGGCGCTGGGGGCGGCCGTGGGACGCAGCCTCGGCGCCGAGGGCGTCGACGCCGCCGTGGTCACGCTGATGCCGATCCCCGGCACCGTGCCGCAGCAGATCGCCGAGACCGTCGGGCGGGTGGGCCGGGAGCACGACAAGCCGGTGGTCGTCGCCTTCACCGGCAGCACCGAGCCCGGCGCCGCGTCCGTGCTGCACCACGCCGAGGACGGCCTGGACGTGCCGTGCTTCGACTCGCCCGGGGCCGCGCTGCGGGCCCTGGCGAAGGTCGTGGACTACACCCGGTGGCGCGCCCAGGACCAGGGCCGTTTCGCCGAGCCCCAGGGGATCGACGCGGAGGCCGCCGAGACCTTCGTGGAGACGGTGCTGCCCCGCGTGCCCGGCGACGGCCTGCTGGAGCTGGACGCCGACCGGACCCGCACGCTGCTGGCGACCTACGGGATCGGGCTGCTGCCCAGCGCCCGGTTCACCGATCCGGCGGACGCGCCGGCCGCCGCCGAACGGCTGGGCTATCCGGTGGCGCTGAAGACCACCGACCCGAACCTCCGCCACCGCCTGGACCTCGGCGGGGTGCAGCTCAACATCCAGGACGGCGAGCAGCTGCGGGCGGCGATCTCGACGATGCACCGGGCCCTGGCGCCCTTCGGGTCCTTCGACCTCGAGGTCCAGTCCATGGCGCCCACGGGCCAGGCCGTGGTCGTGCGCGCCATCGAGGACCCGCTCATCGGCCCCGTGGTCTCCTTCGGGATGGCCGGGGACGCGGTGAACCTCCTGGAGGACTGGGCCCACCGGGTGCCGCCGCTCACCGACATGGACGTGCGGCGGATGGTCCGGGAGCCCAAGGCCTCCCGCAAGCTCTTCGGCCACCAGGGGGTCCCGGCCGCCGACGTGGACCGGCTCGAGGACCTCGTGGCCCGGGTCGCGCTGCTCAAGGACCGGCACCCGGAGATCGCCCGCGTGGAGCTCAACCCGGTGCTGGTCTCCAGCGGCTCCCTCACGGTGCTCGGCGCGTCGGTGGGGATCGGCAACCCGCGGCAGCGGACGGACAGCGCTCGCCGGGCGATGCGCAGCTAGGCGGTCCCGGACCTCGTGGCGGACACCATAGCCGGTCGGTACACCCTCATCGACCCCATCGCGCGCGGCGGCAGCGGGTCCGTGTGGCGGGCGTGGGACGGCCGGCTCCAGCAGCTGTGCGCCGCCAAGGTGCTGCGCCAGCGGGACTCCGCGGACCTGCTCCGGTTCGCCCGGGAGCAGTCCGTGAAGCTGGACCACCCGCACGTGCTCGCCCCCTACGGCTGGGCAGCGGAGGACGAGCACGTGGTCATCGCCATGCCCCTCGTCCACGGCGGGACCCTGGAGTCCGCCCTGCTGGACAACGGTGCCGCCTCCCCGGAGCTCACCGAGGAGGTCCTCGCCCAGCTGCTGCGGGCCCTGCAGTTCGTGCACGCCCAGGGGTGGGTCCACCGGGACGTGAAGCCGGGCAACCTCATGCTGGAGAGCACCGGCACCGGACGGCCCCACGTGTTCCTCTCCGACTTCGGCATCGCCGTGCGGGTGCAGGACGCCCGCCTCACCCGGACGGGCACCGTGGTGGGCACGCCCGGCTACCTGCCGCCGGAGGCCTACGGGCTCGCCGACCCGGCCCCCGCCCAGGACCTCTACGCGGCGGGGATCACCGCGCTGCGGATGCTGGACCCGGCCCTCGAGCCGGAGGGCAGCCTCGGGCCCGCCGACGCGCGCGCGGTCGTGGGGGAGCAGGGCGACCTGGCGGAGCACCTCGCGGCGCTGCTCACCCCCGACCCGGCGCTGCGCCGGGACGCCGCGGTGGCCGTGCTGGACGCGCTGACCGCGGGCGCGGCCGCCCGCACGTTCGACCCGGCGCTCACCCGCGACGGGGAGCCCTTCGAGATCTTCGACGTCCTCGACCCGCTGCCCGAGCCCTGGGCCACCCGGGTGCGCGAGGGCTGGGAGGGACCGGACGGGAGCGGCGGCGGGGCACCCGCCACCGGTGACGGGGTGTGGGGCGCGGCGGGCGGCGCCGATGACGAGGGGCCCGCCACCGTCGCGTCGGGCGCCGCGACCCCGGACGGCCACGCCCCGGCGATCCCGGAGAGCCCCGTCCCCGGGGCCCCCGGCGCGGCGACGGGCAGGGGGAGCCGCACACGGACCACCGCTCCGGCCGGTGCCGCCGCGGCGACGACGGAGACCCTGGCGGCCCCGCCGTCCCCGCCGGACCCGGCCCCGTCCCGGCGCCGGCGCGGCGGCGCGCTCACCGGGCTGCTCCTGGGTGTCGTCGGCCTGACGGCGCTGCTCGTCGGATACCTGCTGCTGGACCCCCTGGGCTCCGCCCGGCAGGCCCCCGCCCCCGGGGCCACCACCTCGGCCACCCCGAGCCCGGCGCCGACCTCGAGCCCGGAGCCGACGGCGTCGGGCCCGATCCAGCTCGAGCCGTTCTGCGAGGACATCGGCGGGGGCCGGCAGGAGTGCTATTTCCGGGTGCCCTGACGGCCGTGTTGGGCGCGGGCGCGGGCGTGGGGGAAAATGGCCCCCATGACGTATTCAGGTGAGCGCGGCCAGCGGCTGGTCGAGGACATCAACAAGGCCGGCTTCTATCCGCAACTGGTGATCGACGTGGTCCAGGACTCGCTGGACGGCCGGTCCCCGGTCTCCCACCTCGTGCAGCTCGAGACGCACATCGACCGGACCGAGGTGCACCGGCACATCACCGTGCTGGTCCTGGCCGAGGACGTCCTGCACGTCACCCACGTGGACGACGAGGAGTTCGACGAGAGCGGCCGGGACGTGGTGGCCCGGGTCTCGACCGAGACGGTGGGGATCTCCCAAATCCGCTCGGTCACGCTGAGCTACTCGTACTACCAGCCGGCCAACTACCGGCCGGACAGCCCCATCTCCGAGGTGACGCTGGCGATCGCGTGGACCGGGACCCTGCACGTGGACCTCGCACCCGCCCTGTGCGACGACCCGCAGTGCCAGGCCGACCACGGCTACACCGGCACGGCCTCGCGGGAGGACATCGTGCTGCGGATCAGCGCCGAGGCGGACGGCCCCGCCGCGGTCGAGGGCGCGCGGGAGTTCGCGCGCACGCTGCGCCGGGCCAACCTCTCCCCGATCACCGACGGCGCCCAGATCGCCCAGCCGGCGCACGGGCGCGTGCCCGCCCCGCGGCGCGGCCCCACCGCCACCCCGCGCACGCGGTTCACCGACCGGTTCACCGGCCGGGACGGCGGCCCCGCCCGATGAGGGCGGTCGAGGAGATCCTGCCCGGCCTGCCCGGGGACCTGCCGCAGCCGCCCCGCTACGGGCGGCGCACGGTCGCGGAGGTCATGTCCTCGGCCGCCGCCTCCCTGGGCGTGCCGGGCTTCGAGGACGTGCTGGGGCTGCCCGCCGCCCGCCGCGTCGTCGTCGTCCTCGCGGACGGGCTCGGGCGCGCCCAGCTGCGGGCCCGCGCCGGCCACGCCCCCACGCTGGCCGGGGCCAGGAACCTGGCCACCCTGGACGCCGCGTTCCCCACGACCACGGCGTCCTCCCTCGCGTCCCTGGGCACCGGCGCCGCCCCCGGCGCGCACGGGCTCGTGGGCTACGACGTGCTGGACCCGAACCGGGACAGGGTCGTCAACCAGCTCGGCGGCTGGGACGCCGCCGTGGACCCGCGGGCCTGGCAGCCGCTGCCCACGGTGCTGGAGCGCGCCGCCGAGCACGTCGACGTGGTGACCGTCAGCCGGTACAAGTTCGCCGACTCGGGGCTCACCAACGCGGCCCTGCGCGGGGGCCGGTTCGTGGCCGCCGAGGGCCCCGCGGCGCGTGTGAGCACCGCGCTGGACCAGCTCACCGCCGGCCGGGACGCGCTCATGTACTTCTACTGGGACGAGCTGGACCGCACGGGGCACGCCAAGGGCTGGGAGTCCTGGGAGTGGACCGCGCAGCTCGAGGAGCTCGACTCGTCCCTGCGCCGGCTCGTCGCCCGGGTGCCGGCCGGGACCACCGTCCTGGTGACCGGCGACCACGGCATGGTCGACGTGCCACCGGACGCCCGGGTCGACGTCTCCCGCGTGCCCGGCCTGCTCGACGGCGTCCGTCACACGGCCGGGGAGCCGCGGATGGTGCAGCTGCACCTCGAGCCGGATACGACGGCGGGGGACGTGCAGGCGCTCGTGGCGGCCTGGCGGGAGTGCTTCGGCTCCCGGGTGTGGCTGTTCTCCCGCGAGGCCGCCCTCGAGGCGGGGTACTTCGGGCCCCCCGAGCTGGTGCGCGAGGCCGTGCGCGCCCGCATCGGCGACCTCCTGGTCGCGGCCAAGGACCCGCTGGCGCTGTTCGACCTCGGCCGGGTCCGTCCCAGCGTGCTCTCGATGGTGGGCCAGCACGGCTCGCTCACCCGGGCGGAGCGCGAGGTGCCGCTGCTGCGGCTGAGCTGAGCCCGCACGCGCTCAGGGGGTGCTCGCGGCCTCCTCCTCGGGGTCCTCCGCGGACTCCTCCGCGGGCCCCTGGACCGGGGCGCCCGGAGTGGCCTCCGCGGCCCCCTCCTCACCGGCGGCGGCCTGCTCCGTGAGCGGTTCCTCGTCGGTCCCCTCGGCGGGTGCCTCCACGGTGTTCTCGGGCACAGGGCTGCCGGTGCCGGGTGCCGGGGTCCCGGGCGGGCTCGGTGCCGGGGGAGCGGGCGCGGGTGCGGGAACCACCGGGGCCGGGGCCACCGGAGCCGGGGCCACCGGGGCCGGGGCCACCGGGGCCGGGGCCACCGGGGCCGGGGCCACCGGGACGGGGGCGACGGGCGCGGGGGCCACCGGGACGGGGGCGACGGGCGCGGGGGCCACCGGCTCCGGCACGACGGGGGCGACCGGAGCGGGTGCCACGGGAGCGGGGGCGACGGGCTCCGGTTCCGCGGACGGGCTGGGCGCAGCTGTCCGGGACGGCGACCGGGTGGGCTTCGGAGAGGGAGTGCGGGACGGTGTGGGCGTGGCGGTGGCGGTGCGGCTCACGGAGGGAGCCGGGACGAACTGCGCCTCCCGGCCGGCCCCGAACAGGTCGCGACCCACCCCGCCGAGATAGAGGGCGCCGACGCCGGCCAGCACCACGAGCACCACCGCGCCGAGCACGAGCCCCGCCACCACCCGGCCGGGCCCGGAGCCACGGACCAGCTCGGCCGGCGACTCGCTCCCGGTCCGGTCGGCGGAGCCGTCCGGCGCCCCGGCGACGCCGTCGCGCTCGTCCTCACCGAACAGATCGTCCTCGATCGAATTGCCCATGACCTGCTGACCCCTGACGTGGTTCCGTGCGTCCGGGCCGCGCGCAGGACGGGGGAGCGCGCGGACCCGGGGGCGCGGCGCGGACCGGCCCCTGTTGCGTGCACTCTATCCCGTGGCCGTCCCGGTGCGCCGGAGGCCGGCGCGCGCCGGGGCCGGGAGCTCAGTCGGAGGAGCTGCCGAAGACGATCTCGTCCCAGCTGGGCACGGAGGAGCGCGCCGAGCGGCGGGCCTTCGCGGTCCGGTTGCGCGGCCGGGGCCGCTCGGGCGCGGCGCCCTCGCCGTCGGCCGGACCGGTGTCCGCGCCCGCCGGCCCGGACTCGTCCCGGGCGTCGGGGCGCTCGGAGCCCGCGCCGACGGCGTCCTCGGCACGGCCGGACGCGGGGCGGTCGGCCGGCGACTCCGGGGCCGGGGCGGCCGGCCGGAGCGCGGCGATCGGGCCCGGCACCTCCTGCGCCGGGCGCCCCGGCTCCGACGGGTCCTGGGCGGCGGCAACCTGCTCGGGGACGTCCTGATCGGTCACGTCCTGATCAGGGGTGTCCTGCTCGGGGGCGTTCTGCGGGGACGCGTCCTGGACGAAGGGCTCCTGCCCCGCGGCATCCTGCCCCGCGGCGCGGGGGGCGGTGCTGCCCTCGGGGTGGGACGGTGCCGTGCCGGGACCGTCCTCGGGCGCATTCTGCGGTGCCGCGGCCTGCGGGGTCGTGCCCGGTGCGGCCGGGGCGGCGTCGGGGAAGCGGGTGGCGGGCTGGAAGGGCCGGTCGAACACCGGGGCGTCCTCCGGCGCGGCCAGCGGTCGGGGACGCCGCTCGACGTGGCCCATGCCCCGGCCCAGCAGCTCGGCCAGGGCGTCGTCGCCCTCCACGTCCTCGCCGATGCGCTGACCGCGCCGGGCCTGCAGGACGTCGAGCAGGTCGTCGGCCTCCACGGCGGAGCGGCGCAGCTGCGTGAGCTCCGGGTCGAGCCCGCCGTCCAGGACGCCGAGGCCGGCGCCGAGCGGCGTGTCCGGGGCGCCCGTCTCGGTGAGGGCCTCGGCCCAGGAACTGGCCGGGCGCACGCTCTGGTTCGCCGGGTTGTAGAGCCACTCGGCCTGGGGCTCGTCCTGGGTGGGGGCGGACCCGGCGTCGGCCACGGAGAACCGGGCGACCACGGTCCACAGGTGGTCCTCGCGCTGCCAGGAGTCCCACTCGAGCGAGGAGGGGTCCACGCCGAGGTCACCGGCCCGGTGGGCCACGGCCCGGCCCAGGGTCAGCGGCTCGCCCTCGAAGACGGAGTGGTAGCCCCGGTGCGCGGAGCGGTCCTCGATCTCGACCTTCTGCGCCGCGGCGGCGATGTGGGCGCGCTCGGCGAGGATCGGCCACTCGTAGCGGCGGACGCGGGCGGCCTCCCAGCCGCTCTCGGCCACGATCTCCTCGACCGTGGCCCCGGCGCGGAACCGGGCCTGGATCTCGCGCGGACCGAACTGGCCCGTGCCCCGGGGGCGGGCGCCGGCGAGGCGCCGGGCGCGCTGGACGGCCAGGCGCAGCTCCTGGTCGATCCGCAGCAGGCGGCGGGTGCCCGTCTCGTCCTCGACGACCAGGTGCTCACCGTCGTCGTGCACACCTGCCAGGCGCAACTGCTCCATGCTGTCATTCCTCCGGGTGGTTCTCGGGTGCGCTCGCGGTCGTCGAGCGGGGACTGCGCGGCGGGGCCGGTGGCCGCGGGCGTGGTGCCGGTGCGACCCTGCGCCCCAATCCTACTGGCCGCCGCACGGGGGTCGCCGGACGCCGCCCGCGAACCCCTCGGACCGCGTGTTCGCGGGCGGGAGCACGGTTGGATTTTTGCCCTCACATGGTGAACAATCTACGCGATACAGAGCCCGGTGGGCGGCGCGGCAGCCGCCCGAGAGCTCGTCCTGGACCCATCTTGGAGCGAAGACCGACTATGGCCACTGATTACGACGCGCCGCGCAAGCAGGACGACGAGCTCAAGGAGGACTCGATCGAGGAGCTGCAGACGCGCCGCAGCGACCCGCAGTCGGGCAGCGTCGACGAGGACGAGGCGGCGGCGGCCGAGAGCTTCGAGCTGCCCGGCGCGGACCTCTCCAACGAGGAGCTCTCCGTGGTGGTGCTGCCGGCCCAGGAGGACGAGTTCACCTGCGGCTCGTGCTTCCTGGTGCGCCACCGGTCCCAGGTCGCCGAGGAGAAGAACGGCGTCAAGTACTGCATCGAGTGCGTGGGCTGAGCACCGCACCCGCCGGACCGCCCCGGCACCGGAGGAACCCCGCCGCGACGCGTGTCGCGGCGGGGTTCCTCCGTCCGGGTCCGGGGCTCACACCGGCTGGGACAGGACCTCCACGATCCGCTCCGGGTGCCGCGTCGACGTCAGCCAGTACGGGGTCGGGTCCACGGGATCGGTGATGCGGATCCGCACCACGGGGCCCACGGACGCCCGGAAGTTCATGAATGCGCGGCCGTCGAGCTCGGGGCCGCGCACGCGGCGCACCTCGTCACCGCGGAAGGCCTCGGCGGTGCCGACGAAGCGGCGCTCGATCCGGGCCCGGCCGACCTGCAGCGACTCGTCGGTGATCACGATGGAGCTGGTGGAGGCGAGCAGCGCCGCGGCGGCGCCCCCCGCGGCTCCGAGGGCGGCGAGCCCGGCCACCCAGAGGTTGATGGGCGCGAGCGCCACGAGGACGACCAGTCCGGTGAAGAGCACGAGGAGCCACATCCACCACGCGGCGGTGAGCTTCTCCTCGTAGAGGACCCGGGTCCCGGGGTCGCCGGCCGGGGACGGTCGGGCGCCGCGGGGGTCGTCGGACGGGGACTCGCTGGAGGAAGCAGGGTGGGACATGGGACAAGGTTCTCACGACCGCGGGCGTGGTCCGGCGCGTTAGAGTGGGGCACTGTGAACGACCAGTCGACAGGCCACCGGCCCTCCCCGGGCCCCGGGCGCCAGCTCAGCATCGCGCTGCAGGCGATCGACCCGGACCTCCCCCTGCCCGTGTACGCGAAGTCCGGCGACGCCGGCGCGGACCTGCGCTCCCGCGCGGACCTGACCCTCGGCCCCGGTGAGCGCGCCCTGGTGCCCACGGGCGTGGCCATCGCGCTGCCCGAGGGCTACGCCGGGTTCGTCCACCCGCGCTCGGGCCTCGCCGCCCGCCACGGCATCACGGTGGTCAACGCCCCCGGGACGGTGGACGCCGGCTACCGGGGGGAGATCATGGTGACGCTGCTCAACACGGACCGGGACGAGCCCTTCCGGGTCAGCCGCGGGGACCGCATCGCCCAGCTCGTGGTGCAGCGCGTGGAGCAGGCCGTCTTCGAGGTCGTCGACGTCCTGCCGGTGTCCGAGCGCGGCGGAACGGGCTTCGGCTCCAGCGGCACCGCCTGACCACGAGCTGACCCGAGAGCTGACGCCACGAGCCGGCACGCGTGCCGGCGGAGGAGAACGAGAACATGTTCGGTCGCAAGAAGAACAAGCCGGCGGCGCAGGACGTCCCGGAGCAGCCGCAGGACGCCCCGGAGGAGCAGCCGGCGCCGCCCCGGGAGCCGCAGGGCCCGCTGGACGTGGCCCAGCTCGAGGACCGGGACGGCTACCTCGACCTGGGCGCGCTGCTCGTGCGGCCCCGGCAGGGCCTGGGGGTGCGCCTGGAGGTCGACGAGCGCACCCAGCGTCCGCGCGCGGTGGCGCTCGACCTCGCCGGCGGCTCGGTGCAGGTCCAGGCGTTCGCCGCGCCCCGGTCCGAGGGGCTGTGGGACGAGGTCCGCCGCGAGCTCGTCCAGTCCCTGCGCGAGGGCAACGGGGAGCCCACGGTGGAGGAGGGGCCCTTCGGGCTCCAGGTGCTCACCCGCTTCCCGGCCACCGCCTCGGACGGGACCCGGGGCTTCCGCCTCGCGCGCTTCGTCGGCATCGACGGTCCCCGCTGGTTCGTGCGCGCGGTGTTCACGGGCACCGCCGCGGTGGCAGCCGAGTCCGCCGCCCTCGAGGAGGTCGTCCGCGAGCTCGTCGTGGTGCGCGGCGACCGTCCCATGCCCCCGCGGGAGCTGCTCCCGCTCACCGTGCCGGAAGGCTCCGTCCGGGCGCCGGCCCCGCGGCCGGAGGCCGGGCCCGTGGCCCCGCCGCGGCGCGGCCCCGAGATCACCGAGATCGGCTGAGCCGTGGCACACGCGCACATCGGCTCACCGCGGGCGGGATCGGCGACGGGAGCGATCGACGTGGTCACCGAGGCTCCCGTGTGCGCCGGGGACCTCGACCCGGCGGCCGCCGGCGGCCGGCACCGGGTGATGGCCACCGGCCAGGTGGTCGAGGTGACGGTGCCCCCGGTGACCGGGGTGCAGAACTACACGGCGCTGCTCGTGCCGGAGTGCGACCGGGATCCCGACGCCCCCGAGCCCCGGGCGCTGCTGCTCGTGTGGCAGGGCCAGCGCAGCGTGCCGGGCGTGACCGCCGGGACGCGGCTGCGCTGCGTGGGGGTCGTGAGCTTCCGCGACGGCCGCCCCACCATGTTCAACCCGCGCTACGAGATCATCGCCAAGCAGGTCAGCAGATAGGACGGAACAGCACATGTGGCAGGTCGACGGATGACACGTCCCGGGGAGCCGGACGAGACGGCGGGCCCCGCCCCGCGCCGCGCCGGGATGGAGGACTCGATGGCCGCCTACGCGGCCCGCTCCGGCATGCGGCGCAAGGACAACGGCCAGCTCGACGTGCTGCACGCCGTCGGGGGCTGGCGGGGCCTGGCCGAGACGATCCTGCCGGGCTTCGTGTTCCTGGCCGTGCTCCTGGTGGGCAACACCCTGGGGGTGGCCCTGCTGGCGTCCCTCGGAACCGCGGCCGCGTTCACGGTGCTGCGCCTGGCCCAGCGGCAGAGTCTGGTCCAGGCGGTCTCCGGTGTGGTGGGCGTGGGCGTGTGCGCGCTGTTCGCCCGCGCCACCGGCGAGGCCCTGGACTACTACGTCCCCGGGTTCTGGATCAACACGGTCTCCTTCGTGGGCCTGGGAATCTCGCTGCTCGCCGGCTGGCCGCTGCTCGGGGTGTTCTACGGCTACATCCGCGGGGAGGGCACCCAGTGGCGCGACGTCCCGGTGCGCCGGCGCGCGTACCGGGTGGCCACGGTGATGCTCATGGCCATGTTCGCGGCCCGGCTCCTGGTGCAGGTGCCGCTGTACTTCGCGGAGAACCTCACCGGGCTGGGCGTGGCGCGGCTGGTCATGGGCGTGCCCCTGTACGCGCTGACGCTGTGGCTGGCGTGGCTGGTCTCCCGGCCGCCGGAGCAGATCGCCGCCGAGCAGGACGGCACCGAGCAGGACGTCACCCAGTAGGACGGCGCCGAGCAGGACGGAGCCGAGGGGGACAGGGCCGGCTGAGCCGCCCGGCCGGGCTCAGCCCTCGAGCGGCTCGTGCTGGTCGGCGGTCGTGAACATCGCGCGCAGCTGCCCCTCGCCCTCGGCGGTGGAGACGAAGAAGAGCTGGTCGGCGCCCTCGAGCACGTCGTCGCCGGAGGGCGTGATGGGCACGCCGTCGCGCAGGATCGCCACGAGCGTGACGTCCGGGGGCCACGGCACCTGGGAGACCATCGAGGCGATGACCGGGTGCTCGTGCGGGACGGTGTAGGCGGAGAGGGTCGCCCCGCCCGTCTGCAGGGTCAGCAGCCGCACCACGTCGCCCACCTCCACGGCCTCCTCGACGAGCGCCGTCATCAGCCGCGGCGTGGACACGGCCACGTCCACGCCCCAGGCGTCGTCGAAGAGCCACTCGTTCTTGGGGTTGTTCACCCGCCCCACCGTGCGGGGCACGCCGAACTCGCTGCGCGCCAGCAGGGAGACCACCAGGTTCGCCTTGTCGTCGCCCGTGGCGGCGACGACGACGTCGGTCTGCTCCAGGCCGCCCTCCCGCAGCGTGGACAGCTCGCAGGCGTCGCCGATGATCCACTGGGCCCCGCGCAGGTCGGAGCGCCCGATCACCTCGGGCTTCTCGTCGAAGATCACCACCTCGTGGTGGTGGGAGAGCAGCTCCCGGGCGATCGAGGCCCCCACGGCGCCCGCGCCCACGACGACCACGCGCATCAGTTGCCTCCCGGGTAGGTGCGGTCGGCGCCGGACGCGTCCTCGGCGTCGCGGCGCAGGGAGTTGGCGAAGTCCAGGACGTCCGGGTCCGGCGGGCGGGAGAGGATGCGCGAGATCGCCTCCACCTCGCCCGTGCGCATCATCGCGTGCACCACGTCCCCCTGCTGGTAGCTGGTGTCCGGGCCGGGCAGGACGCCCTCCCCGAAGCGGGTCACGAAGGCCACGCGCACGCCGGCGGCCTCCTCGATCGCCTCCAGGTGCAGGCCCGACCACGAGTCGTCGAGGGACAGCTCGCCCAGCTGCAGCCGGCCCGAGGCCTCCCGGAAGTCGGCGGTGATCGACTGCTCGGGCAGGATCCGGCGCAGCGCCTGGTCCGCGCTCCAGCGCACGGCGGCGACCGTGGGGATGCCCAGGCGCTGGTAGAACTCCGCGCGGGAGGGGTCGTAGATGCGGGCGACCACGTGGCGGACCTTGAAGGTCTCGCGCGCGACCCGCGCGGCGATGATGTTGGAGTTGTCCCCGCTGGAGACGGCCGCGAACGCGTAGGCCTCCTCGATCCCGGCCCGGCGCAGCACCTCGCGGTCGAAGCCCAGCCCGGTGACCTTCTTGCCCTCGAAGGTCTTGCGCAGCCGGCGGAAGGCCCGGTCGTCCTGGTCGATCACCGCCACGGTGTGCCCGGAGTCCTCCAGGGTGTGCGCGACCATCACGCCGACGCGCCCCACTCCCATGATCACGAAATGCGCCATGTCCTCAGCCTAGGCCACGCGGGGCGGCGCACCTCACGCCCGTCCCGGCGGACAATCGGTGCCGGACGGACTACCGTGGGGAGCCGTGCAGAGCATTCCCCGGGCGCTGCGCCGCGCACTCGTCGGCAAGCCCATCCACAACGAGCGGTTCCACGACGCCGTGCTGCCCAAGCGCACGGCGCTGCCGGTCTTCTCGGCGGACGCGCTGTCCTCGGTGGCCTACGCGCCGGACGAGATCATCCTCACGCTCGCCCTGGCGGGGACCACGGCGGTCGCGATCTCCCCGTGGGTGGGCCTGGCCGTGCTCGTGGTGCTCGCCGTGGTCATCGCCGCCTACCGGCAGAACGTGCGCGCCTACCCCTCCGGCGGCGGCGACTACGAGATCGTCTCCAAGAACCTCGGGCGCACCGCCGGCGTGGGGGTCGGGGCGGCCCTGATGGCCGACTACACGCTGGTCGTGGCGGTGTCCATGGCCACCGCCGCGCAGTACGTCACGGCGGCCCTGCCCGGCCTGGCCGACCGGCGGGTGGAGCTCGCGGTGGTGGGGGTGCTGCTCGTCGGGCTGCTCAACCTGCGCGGACTGGCCTTCATCGGCCGGGCCGCCGCGGTGCCCACCTACTTCTTCCTGGCCGTGCTCGCCGCGCTGCTGCTCGTGGGCGTGGGCCAGGACCTCACCGGCTCCCTGGGGCAGGCCCCGAGCGCGGACCGGGAGGTCCTTCCCGCCGCCGGCTTCGACGCCGGGCTGACCGGCCTGGCGGGGGCGCTGCTGGTCCTCCGGGCCTTCTCCTCCGGGGCCGTGGCGCTGACCGGCGTGGAGACCATCACCAACTCCGTGCCCTACTTCCGCAAGCCGCGCGCCGCCAACGCGGCGGCCACCCTCGGCCTGCTGGGCGCGCTCTCGGCGGCCCTGCTCGCCGGGGTCATGTACCTCGCGGACCGCACGGACGTCGTCGTCGTGGGCAACCCCGAGGAGCAGCTGCTGGTCGACGGCCGGCTCCCCGCCCCGGACTTCTTCCAGGACCCGGTCCTGGGCCAGCTCGCCAAGACCGTCTTCGGCACCGACTCCCTGTGGTTCTACGTGCTCGTGGCCGCGACCGTCGGGGTGCTGGTCCTCGCCGCGAACACGGCCTTCTCCGGGTTCCCCACGCTGGCCTCCCGACTGGCGCGCGACGCCTTCCTGCCGCGGCAGCTGCAGGCGCGCGGGGACCGGTTCGCCTTCACCAACGGCATCCTGCTGCTGCTGCTCGTGGCCGTGGTCCTCATCGTCGCGTTCGGGGCCAACGTCAACAGCCTCATCCAGCTCTACATCGTGGGCGTGTTCGTCTCCTTCACCCTCACCCAGGCGGGCATGGTCCGGCACTGGGGGCGGGTCCGGCGGATGCGGCCCCACCCCGGGGTGCGCCGGGAGCTGTTCGGCCGCCGGGCGGTGGCGCTGGTCGCCTTCGTGCTGTGCGCGGCCGTGCTCGTGGTCGTGCTCGTGACCAAGCTGACCCAGGGGGCGTGGATCACCCTGGTGGCCATCGTGCTGCTCAGCGCCGTGATGGCCGGCGTCCGCCGGCACTACGACGCCGTGGACGCCGAGCTCGCCCTGCAGCCCGACTCCCCGGTGCGGGCCCTGCCCTCCCGGGTGCACGCCATCATCTACGTCTCCTCCGTGCGCAAGCCCCTCATGCGCGCCCTCGCCTACGCCCGGGCCTCCCGGCCCTCGACCCTCGAGGCGGTGGTGGTGGACACCAACGCCGCCGCCACCCGGCGGATCCTCGACGAGTGGCAGCGGCTCGAGATCCCGGTGCCCGTCACCGTGCTCGACGCCCCCTACCGGGACACCATCGGCCCCGTGGTCGACCACGTGCGCGGGGTCCGCCGGAAGTCCCCGCGGGACCTGGTCGTGGTCTACCTGCCCGAGTACGTGGTGCGCCACCGCTGGGAGCGGCTGCTGCACAACCAGGCGATCCGCCCGCTGCGCGCCCGCCTGCACCAGGAGCGCGGGGTCATGACGGCCTCCGTGCCCTGGCACCTGTCCTCGGCCGCCGGCCAGGACGTCGGCCCCGAGTCCGCCCCCGCCCCCCAGCAGAGAGCCGCCCGCCCGTGACCTCCCCGCACCCCCCGGCCACTCCCGACGAGCACGACGAGCTCGAGCTGCGCCTCGGCCCGATCGCCCACGGCGGCCACACCGTGGCCCGCACCGGCGAGGGCCGGGTGGTGTTCGTCCGCCACGGCCTGCCCGGGGAGCTGGTCCGCGTCCGGCTCACGGAGGCCGGCGCCGAGGCGCGCTTCTGGCGCGGCGACGTGGTGGCGGTCCTGGAGGCCGACCCCGGCCGCCGCGACCGGCACGTCTGGGCGCCGGCCGACGCCCTCCTGACCTGGCGGCGCGGCGAGCCGCCCGTGGGCGGGGCGGAGTTCGGCCACGCCGAGCTCCCGGCCCAGCGCCGGCTGAAGGCCGCCGTGGTCGCCGAGCAGCTCTCCCGCCTGGCGGGTCTCGAGACCGTGGTGGAGGTCGAGGCCATGCCCGGGGAGGACCCCATGGGCCTGGGCTGGCGGACCCGGGCCCACTTCGCCGTGGACGCCGCCGGGCGGATCGGGATGCACCCCCACCGCGATGCCGCCGTCGTCCCGGTCGAGAGCTTCCCGCTCGTCGTCCCGGCCATCGACGAGCTGAGGCTCTCCGCGCTGGACCTTCGGGGCGCGGCGCGCGTGGACGTCGCGGCCCCGGCCGGCGGCGGGACGCCGCTGGTCCACCTGGCCCTGGCCGCCGGCGCCGACCGGCAGCGGCTGCGCCGGGAGCTGGACCGCCTCGCCGCCGGCCGGGAGGTCTCCGTCACCGCCCGCGCCGAGGACTCGCGCGAGCTCGAGACGTGGTCGGGGCGGCCCGCCGTCGTCGAGCACGCCGGCGCCCACCGCTGGGAGGTCTCGGCCGAGGGCTTCTGGCAGATCCACCGCAGCGCCCCCGGCCTGCTGCTCGAGGCGGTGCCTGCCGCGGCCGGGGCCCGCCCGGGGGAGCACGCCCTCGACCTCTACGCCGGCGCGGGCCTGTTCACGGCCGCGCTCGCCGACGCGGTCGGCCCCGCCGGGTCCGTGCTCGCCGTCGAGGGGTCGCCCGTCACCAGCGCCGACGCGCGGCGCACCTTCACGGACCGCCCGCAGGTCCGGGTGGAGCGCGGCAGCGTCGACAAGGTCGCGGCCCGGCTCTGGCCGGGCACCGCCGCGCCCCGCAGGCGGAGGTCCCCGGGACGGGCCCGGGCGGCGGACCGGCCGGACGTCGTGGTCCTGGACCCGCCCCGGGCCGGCGCCGGGCGGGTCGTGGTGGACCAGCTCGTGGCCCTGGCCCCGCGCCGGATCGCCTACCTCGCCTGCGACCCGGCCACCCTGGCGCGGGACCTCGGCCGGTTCCGCCGGGCCGGGTGGCGGGTGCGGTCGGTGCGGGCCTTCGACATGTACCCCAACACCCACCACGTCGAGACCCTGGCGGTCCTGGAGCCCTGACCCGCGCCCGGTTGTGTCGTCGGGCCGACGGCCGCTCGGGAGCCACCGCGCCCGATCGGGCTACACTGACAGGTGACTGTTCACGGGAGAACGCCCGGCACTTCGCCGGGATCCTCCCGCGGGCGTTTCCATGACGGTGGCGAGAGGAGTTCCACGCATATGAGCACGGTGGACAGCTTCGGAGCCAAGGGCGTTCTCGACGTCGACGGCACCGAATACGAGATTTTCCGACTGAACACGCTGGAGGGGGCGCAGAAGCTCCCGTACAGCCTCAAGGTTCTGCTCGAGAACCTGTTGCGCACCGAGGACGGCGCCAACATCACCTCCGAGCACATCGAGGCCCTGGCCGGCTGGGACCCGGAGGCCGAGCCCAGCATCGAGATCCAGTTCACCCCGGGCCGTGTCATCATGCAGGACTTCACCGGCGTGCCCTGCATCGTCGACCTCGCCACGATGCGCGAGGCCGTCGCGGACCTCGGCGGCGACCCCGCCCGGGTGAACCCGCTCGCGCCCGCCGAGCTCGTCATCGACCACTCCGTGCAGATCGACTCGTTCGGCAGCCCGGAGTCGATCGAGCGCAACATGGACATCGAGTACCAGCGCAACGGCGAGCGGTACCAGTTCCTGCGCTGGGGCCAGACCGCCTTCGACGACTTCAAGGTCGTGCCCCCGGGCATGGGCATCGTCCACCAGGTCAACATCGAGAACCTGGCCCGCGTCGTCATGACCCGCGAGGTCGACGGCGTCCTGCGCGCCTACCCGGACACCTGCGTGGGCACCGACTCGCACACGACCATGGAGAACGGCCTGGGCGTGCTCGGCTGGGGCGTGGGCGGCATCGAGGCCGAGGCCGCGATGCTCGGCCAGCCCATCTCGATGCTCATCCCGCGCGTGGTCGGCTTCAAGCTCACCGGCGAGATCCCGGCGGGCGCCACGGCCACCGACGTGGTGCTCACCATCACGGAGATGCTCCGCGAGCACGGCGTGGTCGGCAAGTTCGTCGAGTTCTACGGCGAGGGCGTGGGCGCGGTGCCCCTGGCCAACCGCGCGACGATCGGCAACATGAGCCCCGAGTTCGGCTCGACCGCCGCGATCTTCCCGATCGACGACGTCACCCTGGACTACCTGCGCCTGACCGGGCGCTCCGACGAGCAGGTCGCGCTCGTCGAGGCGTACGTGAAGGAACAGGGGATGTGGCACGACCCGGCCGAGGAGATCACCTTCTCGGAGTACCTCGAGCTGGACCTCTCCACCGTGGTCCCCTCGATCTCCGGGCCCAAGCGCCCCCAGGACCGCATCTCGCTCACCGACGCGAAGGCGCAGTTCCACGAGGACATCAAGAACTACGCCACGCACGTCGACGACGCCGCCTCCGGCGACTCGGTCGACGACCTGTCGGCGCAGTCCTTCCCTGCCTCGGACGCTCCCGGCTACACCGCCGACGACCACCAGTCGGAGGCCGACCGCCCGCGCGAGCACCACGCGTACGCCGAGAACGGCCGGCCGACCAAGCAGGTCCCCGTGTCCATGCCCGACGGCCGGGAGTTCGAGCTCGACCACGGCGCGGTGTCGATCGCCTCGATCACCTCGTGCACCAACACCTCCAACCCCTCGGTCATGATGGCCGCGGCGGTGCTGGCCCGCAACGCCGTCGAGAAGGGCCTGAAGGCGAAGCCGTGGGTCAAGACCTCGATCGCACCGGGCTCCAAGGTCGTCACCGACTACTACGAGAAGTCCGGTCTGGTGCCGGCGCTGGAGGAGCTCGGCTTCTACATCGTGGGCTACGGCTGCACCACCTGCATCGGCAACTCGGGGCCGCTGGAGGAGGAGATCTCCCAGGCCATCCAGGACAACGACCTGGCCGTGACCTCGGTGCTCTCCGGCAACCGCAACTTCGAGGGCCGGATCAACCCGGACGTGAAGATGAACTACCTGGCGTCCCCGCCGCTGGTCATCGCCTACGCCCTGGCCGGCAACATGGACTTCGACTTCGAGAGCGAGCCCCTGGGCCAGGACGCGGACGGCAACGACGTCTACCTCAAGGACATCTGGCCGGAGCCGGCCGAGGTGCAGAAGATCATCGACGCGTCCATCGACACGGAGATGTTCACCCGCGAGTACGGCACCATCTTCGACGGTGACGAGCGCTGGCAGAACCTGGACACCCCCACCGGCAAGACCTTCGAGTGGAACCCGCAGTCCACCTACGTGCGCAAGCCCCCGTACTTCGAGGGCATGACGATGGAGACGACCCCGGTCGAGGACATCTCCGGCGCGCGGGTGCTGCTGAAGCTGGGCGACTCGGTCACCACCGACCACATCTCCCCGGCGGGCTCCTTCAAGTCCGACACCCCGGCCGGCCAGTACCTCATCGCCAACGGCGTGGAGCGCAAGGACTTCAACTCCTACGGCTCCCGGCGCGGCAACCACGAGGTCATGATCCGCGGCACCTTCGCCAACATCCGGATCAAGAACCAGCTGCTGGACGGCGTGGAGGGCGGCTTCACCCGCGACTTCACCCAGGAGGGCGGCCCCCAGGCCGCCGTGTACGACGCCGCGATGAACTACCAGCAGGCCGGCGTCCCGCTGGTCGTGCTGGGCGGCAAGGAGTACGGCTCCGGGTCCTCGCGCGACTGGGCCGCCAAGGGCACCTCGCTGCTGGGCGTCAAGGCCGTCATCGCCCAGAGCTACGAGCGCATCCACCGCTCGAACCTCATCGGCATGGGCGTGCTGCCGCTGCAGTGCCCGGCCGGGGAGTCCGCCGACTCCCTCGGCCTCGACGGCACCGAGACCTTCGCCATCGAGGGGGTGACCGCGCTCAACGAGGGCACCACCCCCAAGACGCTGAAGGTCACCGCCACGAAGGAGGACGGCTCCACGGTCGAGTTCGACGCGGTCCTGCGCATCGACACGCCGGGCGAGGCGGACTACTACCGCAACGGCGGGATCCTGCAGTACGTGCTGCGGCAGATCGCCAAGTAGCTCCCCGGGCGCGCTCCGGCGCCCCGGGGAAGCACGGGCGAGCGGTCGCCCGGTCCTGATCCAGGACGCACGAGGGTGTCGGGGCGAGCGAGTAGGATCGGGGGAACGCGCCGCCCCGGCGACCCCGGAGCGGCCGACCACGACGCCGAGGAGTGCGGGAGGAAGCATGAGCGTGCTGG
>NZ_LDNX01000051.1:0-1628 GCF_001027955.1 Kocuria sp. SM24M-10
AGCGTGATGCCCGGGCCCAGGCGGCCCTGGACGCCGCGACCGCCCTGGAGGTGGCGGTGGCGGAGCTGGAGGCTGCGGTGGAGGCCGCCGCTGAGGTGGACATCGAGTCCGCTGAGGCGGCCCGGGACGCCGCCCAGGCCGAGCTGGATGAGGCGAACGCGGCCCTGGCGGAGGCTGAGGCCGTGCTGGAGGCCGAGGTGGCCGCCTACAACGAGGTCGTCGCCGCTGCCGAGGCCGATCTGGAGGCCGCTCTGGCCGCGCAGGTCGAGGCCGACGCCGAGCTGGCGGCAGCTGATGAGGCGGTGCTGGAGGCCGAGGCCGATCTGGAGGCCGCGGTTGCCGCGCAGCAGGCCCTGGAGGCCGCCCTGGCCGCTCAGGTCGAGGCCGACGCGGGGCTCGCACCGGCCCAGGACGCCGTGGACGCGGCCCTGGCTGCCCAGGTCGAGGCCGACGCGGCGGTCGGCACCGCCCAGGACGCCCTGGATGCGGCGGCGGCGGTGCAGGCCGAGGCGCAGGCCGCCCTGGAGGTGGAGCTGGGCGAGCTGCAGCTCGCCCTGGACGCTCAGGTGCAGGCCGATGCCGCGGTTGCTGCCGCTGACGTCGCGGTGGATGCGGCACTGGGGGTGCAGGCCGATGATCTGGCCGCCGGTGTCACCGCCGACGCGCAGGCGCAGCTGGACGCCGCCGTGGCCGCCGCCGCTGAGGCCGCCGCCGCGGTGGAGACCGCCCAGGCGGAACTGGCGGGCGCCGAGGCCGAGGCGCAGGCCGCCGCGGCCGCGGTGGTCGAGGCGACCGCGGCCGTGGAGGAGGCCGGGTCCGTCGCCGATGCCCAGGCCGCCCTGGAGGTGGCAGTCACCGACCGCGACGCCGCCCAGGCCGAGGCCGAGGCCGCCGCCGCCGTAGTGGCCGAGGCGCAGGTGGCCCTGGAGGACGCGCAGGTGGAGCCGGAATCGCTGCTCGAGGCTCGGGCGGAGGTGACCGCCGCCGAGGAGATCCAGGCTGCCGCCCAGGCCGAGTTCGACGCCGCGCAGGCCGAGCTGGACGCCCAGCTGGGCCTGGTGGCCGCGGTCGAGGACGCCGAGGCCGCCGTGGCCGATGCCGAGGTGGCCGTGGAGACGGCCGTGGCCGCCGCCGTCGAGGCGCAGCTGGCCCTGGACGCCGCTATCGAGGACCTCGCCGAGGTCCGCCTGGCCCTGGGTGAGGTCGGGGTCGACGTTGAGGAGCTGGAAGCTCTCTTCGATGCAGCCCTGGCAGCCTGCGCCGGCACAGGGGCCGGCATCGACGTCGACGTGGACGAGGGCCTGGTCACCGGCCCCACCGCCGCCCCGGGTGCCCCGTGGTCCCCGGGCACCTCCCCGGTGCACTGGGTGCCCGGTTCCTCCATGGAGACCACCAACCAGGGCATGAACGTCCAGACCGCCGGCACCACCCCCAGCACGACCACCGGCGCCGGCTCCGAGAACCACCTGGGAGTGATCGCGCTGACCGGGGCCGGGCTGCTCGCCGCGACCGGGCTGGTGCTGCGCCGCCGGCACACCACCGGCAGCTAACCACCACGGCGGGTGGGTCGCTCCTGCGCCCCACCCGCCACCGTCGTGACCCTCCGGGCGCCGGCCACCCCGGCCGGC
>NZ_LDNX01000052.1:0-11018 GCF_001027955.1 Kocuria sp. SM24M-10
GCGGGCGCCGGGACCGCCGCCCGCGGGCGCCGGGACCGCCGGGCGCGGGCGGGCCGGGGGCGGACCGGGGCGTCGGAGGGAGGTGCGACAATGACCGGGTGAACCGAGCCGACCTGTCCAAGCAGCCGCACGAAGTCTCCGCCATGTTCGACGACGTGGCGCCGCGCTACGACCTCGTCAACGACATCCTCTCGCTGGGCCGGGCCCGCGGCTGGCGCAGGGTCGTGGCGGAGGCCGTCGCGGCGGTGCCGGGGGAGCGGGTGCTCGACCTCGCCGCCGGGACCGGCACCTCCTCGGAGCCCTACGCCGACGCCGGCGTGGAGGTCGTGGCCGCGGACCTCTCGCTCGGGATGCTCGAGGTGGGCCGCGCCCGCCGCCCCGACATCGAGTTCGTGCAGGCGGACGCCACGCAGCTGCCGTTCGCGGACGCCTCCTTCGACGCCGTGACGATCTCCTTCGGCCTGCGCAACATCCAGGGCCACCGCCGGGCGCTGGCCGAGATGCTGCGCGTCACCCGCCCGGGCGGGCGGCTGGTGATCTGCGAGTTCTCCACCCCCGCCCTGGCCCCGCTGCGCACCGTCTACACGGAGTACCTCATGAAGGCGCTGCCGGGGATCGCCGCGCGCACCTCCTCCAACCCCGCGGCCTACCAGTACCTCGCCGAGTCCATCGCGGCGTGGCCGGACCAGGAGGAGCTCGCCGCGCAGATCCTCGAGACGGGCTGGGAGGGCGTGCAGTACCGCAACCTCACCGGCGGCATCGTGGCCGTGCACCGGGCCGTGAAGCCCGGCCCGGCCCGATGAGGGCCCTCGTCCTCGGCGGCGGCCCGGCCGGTGCCACCGCCGGGTACTGGCTCGCGGCGCACGGGATCCGGGCCACGGTCCTGGAGAAGACCGCGTTCCCCCGGGAGAAGGTCTGCGGCGACGGGCTGACCCCGCGGGCCGTGCGGGAGATGCAGCTCATGGGCCTGCCGCACGGTCCGGAGCTGGGCTACGCCCGCAACCGGGGCCTGCGCCTGGTGGCCCGGCGGCGCACCGTCGAGGTGCCCTGGCCGGAGCTCAGCGACTTCCCCGGCTACGGGCTGGTGCGGACCCGCACCGGCTTCGACCAGCAGCTCGCCGAGCACGCCCGCGGCGCCGGTGCCCGGGTGCTGGAGCGCCGCTCCGTCACCGGGGTGCTGCGCGACCGCACCGGGCGGGTCGTCGGCGCCCGCGCGCACGTGCTCGACGACGCCGGGCGGCGCACCGGCGAGATCGAGGAGCACCGCGCCGACGTCGTGCTCGCCGCCGACGGCAACTCCGCCCGGTCCGCCGTGTCGGCCGGGCTGCACAAGCGCGGCGACCGGCCCATGGGCGTGGCGGTGCGCGCCTACTACGAGTCCCCCCGCTCGGAGCTGGACTGGATGGAGGGCTGGCTCGAGCTCACCGACGGCCACGACCCGCGCCGGGCGCTGCTGCCCGGCTACGGCTGGGTCTTCGGCGTCGGGGACGGCACGGCGAACGTGGGGCTCGGGATCCTGGACACCTCCCCGGCGTTCGGGTCCCTGGACTACCGGAAGGTGCTCGCCGGCTGGACCGCCTCCATGCCCGCCGAGTGGACCTTCGACGAGGAGCACCGCCGCGGCCGCGTGCTGGGTGCGGCCCTGCCGATGGCCTTCAACCGCACCCCGCACCACGTCCCGGGGATGCTCCTGCTCGGCGACGCCGCGGGACTCGTCTCCCCGTTCAACGGCGAGGGCATCTCCAACGCGATGGAGTCCGCCCGCTACGCCGCCGAGCACGTCGTGGCCGCGGCGGCCGCCAACGGCCCGGCCCAGCGCGAGCGCGTGCTCGCCGGCTACCCCGGCCGGGTGCGGCAGGAGTGGGGGGCCCACTTCACGCAGGGCCGCGTCCTCGCCCAGCTGATCGGCAGCCCCGCCGTGATGAAGGCCGCCGTGCGCACCGGCATGGCGGTGCCCGCCCTGATGCGGTTCGTGGTGCGGGTGATGACGGAGCTCTCCGACCGTCCGGCCACCGCGTGGGAGGACCGCGTGGTCGCCCTCCTGGACGCCCTGACGCCCCCCACGGACAACACCCGGCCCCCGAAAACTCGCTAGAGTGGTGGACCGTGACTGAAACCTCCTCCTCGAGCGCCGGCGGCCCCTCCACGGGTCTCGGCACCGATCAGGTGAAGCTGCCGGCCGGCTTCGACCTCATCGCGACCGACGACCGGCTGGGTCCGGTCGTGCTGCAGGCGCTCGCCCGGATCGAGGAGCGCCTGGACGAGGCGGTGCGCAGCGCCGACCACCTCGCCGACGTCACCTCCCGCCACCTGCTCCAGGCCGGCGGCAAGCGGGTGCGCCCGCTGCTGACCGTGCTGGCCGGGGAGATCGGCGGCGGCGTCAACGACGCCGTGCTCGAGGCCGCCGCGGTGGTCGAGCTCACCCACCTCGCGACCCTCTACCACGACGACGTCATGGACTCCGCGCCCCTGCGCCGCGGCGTGGCCACCGCCCAGACGGTGTGGGGCAACTCGGTGGCGATCCTCACCGGCGACCTCATCTTCGCCCGTGCCTCCTCCATGGTCTCCGACCTCGGCCAGCGCGCCCTGAAGATCCAGGCGCACACCTTCGAACGGCTCGTGCTGGGCCAGCTGCACGAGACGGTCGGCCCGCGCGACGGGCAGGACCCGCTGGAGCACTACCTCGACGTGCTCGCGGGCAAGACCGGCTCCCTCATCGCCGCCTGCGGGCACTTCGGCACCGTGCTGGCCGGCGCCTCGCAGGACGTCGTGGAGGTCATGGTCGAGTACGGGGAGAAGGTCGGCATCGCCTTCCAGCTCGCCGACGACGTCATCGACGTGGCCGGCGAGGACGAGGTCTCCGGGAAGTCCCCCGGCACCGACCTGCGCGAGGGCGTGCCGACCCTGCCGGTGCTGCTCCTGCGCCGCATGGCGGGGGAGGGCGACGCCGAGGCGCGGCGCGCCGTCGAGCTCCTCGACGGCGACCTCGCGTCCGACGCGGCCCTGGCCGAGGCCGTGGCCGCGGTCTCCGGGCACCGGGCCACGGACGAGGCCTGGCGGATCGCCCGCCGCTGGGCCGACGAGGCCATCGCCTCCCTCGCGCCGCTGCCGGACTCGGTGGCCAAGCGCGCGCTCGTGGCGTTCGCGCACGCCGTCGTCCACCGCGAGGCCTGAGCGAGGAGCCCGGAGGCCCCGCCCGGCACGGCCGGGCACCGGGGCGGACCCCGGCGCGGCGCGGTGGCCGGACGGACTAGCCTGTAGCCGTCCCCAGACCACTTACCGCACCCGAGGACCACCATGACCCAGTCCCCACCCGGCCGTGCCGCGGCGCCCCGCGAGGCGTTCTCCAGCCGCACGGTCTTCATCCTGGCCGCGATCGGCTCCGCCGTCGGCCTGGGCAACATCTGGCGCTTCCCGTACATCGCCTACGAGAACGGCGGCGGCGCCTTCCTGATCCCGTACCTGGTCGCCCTGCTCACCGCCGGGCTGCCGCTGCTCATGCTCGAGTACGGAGTGGGCCACCGTTTCCGCGCGTCCGCGCCCCTGGCCTTCCGCCGCCTCCACCCCAAGACGGAGTGGATCGGCTGGTGGCAGATGGGCATCAGCTTCGTCATCGCCGTGTACTACGCCGTGATCCTCGGCTACGCCATGCTCTACACGATCTTCTCGTTCAGCAAGGCGTGGGGCGACGACCCGGCGGCCTACTTCCTCACCGACGTCCTGCAGAGCTCGGAGCAGATCACGGTGGGCTTCGACTTCGTCCCCACCGTGCTGATCGCCACGGCGATCGCCTGGGCCGCGCTGCTGGTGGTCCTGCTGCTGGGCGTGCAGAAGGGCATCGGCCGGGTGAACCTCGTGCTCATCCCGCTGCTGGTGCTGATGTTCCTGTCGATCGTGATCATCGCCCTGACCCTGCCGGGAGCCACCGACGGGCTCAACGCCTTCTTCACCCCGAACTGGGCGGCCCTGGCCGACAGCTCCGTGTGGGTCGCCGCCTACGGCCAGATCTTCTTCTCGCTGTCCGTGGGCTTCGGCATCATGATCACCTACTCGTCCTACCTCAAGCCCAAGACGGACCTCACGAGCTCGGGCCTGGTCGTCGGCTTCGGGAACTCGAGCTTCGAGCTGCTGGCCGGCATCGGCGTCTTCGCGGCGCTGGGCTTCATGGCCGGCGCCGCGGGCACCAGCGTCGACGAGGTCGCGACCTCCGGCATCGGCCTGGCGTTCATCGCGTTCCCCACGATCATCTCCCAGGCGCCGTTCGGCACCCTGATCGGTGTGCTCTTCTTCGCGACCTTGACCTTCGCCGGATTCACGTCCCTGGTGTCGATCGTCGAGGTGGTCGTGGCCGCGGCACAGGACAAGCTCGGGCTGCGTCGGCGCAGCGCGGTCCTGCTGGTGGTCCTGCCCATGGCCCTGATCTCGCTCGCGCTGTTCACGACCACCACGGGCCTGAATCTCCTCGACGTGACCGACAACTTCGTCAACCAGTTCGGCATCGTCGCCGCGGCCCTGGTGTCCGTCATGCTGCTCACCGCCGGCTTCTCGGCGCTGCCCACGCTGCGGGACCACCTCAACTCCGTCTCCTCGTTCAAGCTCGGCCGGGCGTGGATGGTCGTGGTCGGAGGCGTCACCCCGATCGTGCTGGGCTACATCCTCATCAACACGCTCACCACGACCCTCGCGGAGGGCTACGGTGACATGCCGGCGTGGTTCGTCAACACGTTCGGCTGGGGCACCGCCGTCGGCCTGGTGGTCATCGCGCTGCTGCTCTCGCGGCTGCCGTGGCCGGCCTCGTCCGCGGCCTCGGACCTGAGTCCCTCCCCGGCGATCCTGGACGCCTTCGTGGACCGCAACCGGATCCGCGGCGACCAGCCGCTGTCCCGATGGTCGGACACCGCACTTCGCACCCCGGCCCTGGACCAGGACTTCTCCTACCGCACGGTGGAGCAGAGCGCGGCCGCACCGTCGGGCAAGCACGCCGCAGGGGCCGCCACCCCGGCCGCGCCCTGGACGACCAGCGCGTCCGGCACCGGGTCCAGCGCCCCGTCCGCCACCCCGTCCACGTCCGAGGAGGACCCCCGATGACCACGTCCGCCGTCATCATGATGATCGTCGCCGCGTTGCTGCTGTGGGGCGGCTTCGTCGCCGCGGTGCTGCACCTGCGGCGCACCCCGGAGGTGCCGGACGACGACCAGGGCTTCGGCACCGAGGACTACCCCCGCACCACCTGACCGTCGTCCCGGGCCCGCCCGCAACGGCAGGAGGGCCCCCGGCGCCGCGCGGCACCGGGGGCCCTCTTCGTGTCCTCGGACCGGTCCGGGTCCTCGCAGAGCCTGGGGCTCGCGCCGGCTGCTTCCCGGTCCGCCCCGGTCCGCCCCGGGCCTCCCGCTGCCGCTGCCGGCGAAGTTCCCCCGGGACCGGCTCAGCCCCGCCCCGCCCTCCGTGCCCGCGGCGTGCGCATGGCGTCGAGCACGAGCAGGAGAACGGCGAGCCACACGAAGCAGAAGCTGACCCAGCGCACCAGCGGCATCTGCTCGCCGAGCACGAGCACGGCCAGCAGGAACTGCATGATGGGCGTCAGGTACTGGATCATCCCCACCGTGGACAGCGGGAGCCGGCTCGCCGCGGCGCCGAAGAGGATCAGGGGCACGGCCGTGATCACCCCGGCGGCCAGCAGCAGCGCGGCGTGGCCGGGGCCCTCCGTGCCGAGGGTCAGGGAACCGTCCGCCGACAGCGCCGCCACGACCACCGCGGCCACGGGGGTCAGGGCCAGGGTCTCCACCGTGAGGGTCACCACCGCGGGGAAGGAGGCCCCCACCCGGTTCTTGACCAGCCCGTAGAGGCCGAAGGAGAAGGCCAGGCCGAGGGAGAGCCAGGGCACGCTGCCGTAGAAGACGGCCATCACCACGACGGCGACGAACCCCACCCCGACGGCGGCCCACTGCAGCCGCCGCATCCGCTCCCGCAGCACGACCACGCCGAGCAGGATGGCCACGATCGGGTTGATGAAGTACCCCAGGGAGGCCTCGATGGTGTGCCCCGTGGTCGTGGCGAGCACGTAGAGGAACCAGTTGATCCCGATGAGCAGGCCCGCGAGGGCGAGGGCCGCCAGGGTGCGCGGGGTGCGCAGGGCCCGGCCCAGCGTGCCCAGCTGCCGCGTGAGCGCGAGCAGCACCAGGCAGAACAGCAGGGAGAACAGCACGCGCAGCGCCACGATCTCCAGGGGCGTGGCCGGCTCCAGGACGACGAAGTAGAGGGGCAGCAGCCCCCAGATGCCGTAGGCGCCGAAGCCGGCCAGCAGACCGGCCCGGGTCCTCGACTGCTCGTCGGGATCCGGGCCGGGTGCGGTGTTGTATGCGGTCACGCTCGAGGGTACCGCCGGGCCTCAGAGGCCGAAGAATCGGCTGAAGAAGCCCTTCTTCCGCTCGCCCTGCTCCTCCTCGGCCGGCTCCTCGCCCTCCACCACGGGCTCGGCCTCGGCGCTGCCCGGGACGCCGGGACCGGCCACGACCTCCCGCTCCACCTCGCGCTCGGCGGCGGGCTCCGGGATCCGCTCGGCGACCGGCTCGCGGGGCTCCTCCGCGGCGGGGCGGACGGGCTCGGGCCCGGGCACCACCGTGGTGCTCACCCGGCCGGGACGCACGTCCCGGTCCGAGGGCTCCTGATCGAAGGGCAGATCGCCGTCCGCGGCGGCCGCGACCGGCTCCGCGGTCTCCCGGGGCTGCTCGTTCTCGCGCACCGGCGCCGCGTGCTCCGGGGCCACGTGCTCCGTCTCCACGAAGTCGGGGACCTCCAGCGGCTCGGACTCCTCCTGCCGGGCGTCGGCGGGCACCGGGGCCGCCTCGGGGGCGGCGGCCTGCGGCCGGCTCGCCTCGCGGGCGGCCGCGCTCTCCGCGGCGGCCCGGTCCTCGCGCAGGGCCACGGCCCGGGCACGGGCGTCCGCCGCGAGGTCCGCGAGCACGTCGGGGCCGACGGTGGGCTCGGCGGGCTCGACGCCGGAGATCTGGTGGTCGTCGAACCAGAAGCGCTGGGCGCCGTCCCGGACGGTCACCACGCACGTCGCCTCGGTGTCCCACTCGATGTGCGCGCCGCGCAGCTTGGCGTAGGAGTCCACCGCGAGGTTGTGGTCCACCGCGGTGTCGGTGGTCAGCGCCTCGGCGATGACCCGCATCATCCGCTCCACGGTGAGCTCGGGAAGCTCGAGCTCGGGGCCCTCCAGCAGCAACCACGCGGTGACGCCGCCGCCTGCGCCCGCGGGGTAGTGCGCGTAGACACCGGTCACGGCCTTGGCCGCGAGCGTCAGCCGGCGGGCGAGTCCGTCCGCCACGGGCAGCTCGTCGGTGGACAGCTCCTCCACGCCCAGGCGCCGGCCGGCCTCCCTCGCCTGCACCGCGGCGGAGACCACGGTGTCCGGGAAGTGGCCCAGCTCCTGCCAGGACCAGATCCAGGACCCGCGCGAGGTGGACTCGGTGCCCAGCAGGTACGGGGTGAGGCTCACGGGCGGGTCGGTCTGCAGGGTGAACGCGGGGGCGGAGAAGTCGACGTCCCACTCGGCGCCCTGGGTCAGCTCGGCCAGCCTGGCCTGGTACTCGGTGGAGATGAAGATCGACTCGTCGATCAGATCCTGCAGCGTTTTCGTCATGCGCCCAGGCTAGCAACCATCCCGGACGCGGGAGCGTCACGGCGGGGCCTCCGGCGTGCGTCGGGGACCCCGCCGGCGCCGCGGTGCAGGGGCGCGGCGGAGGGCCTTCGGTAGGGTGGTGGGCGAGGCCTCCGGGCTCCGCGGCGCCGCGTCCCGCCCGTGGCCGTCCGACGAGACCACCACGATCCGAGCAGGCCCCGCGCGGGCCGGGAACGAGCCACCGCATGAGCCAGACCCCCGCCACCCCGACCCCCGGACCGGGCCGGCAGGAGCTGCTGAACACCATCGGCACCTGGATCCTCTCGGTCCTGCGCACCGAGCCGGGATGGGACCGGATGATCGTGGACCTCAAGTTCCAGGGCGGCCGCGTCCACCTGCGCGTGCGCGAGCAGCGCGGAAAGGAGACGGTGCCCGGCACCGTGGGCCCCATCAAGGAGGACAGCGCCGTCATCCCGGCGGTCGAGCAGCTGCGGGACCGCTCCTACGTGCGGGGCCGAGGAACCTGGTTCACCGCGACCGTGGTGATCCTCGCGGAGGGCTGGCCCGAGCCCACCCACCGGATCGGCGGGACCTACGACCTCGAGGGCGAGCCGCGGCCGTGGGGGGCCGAGGGGCCCTGGACGGCGCAGGACCTGCTCGAGCACCTCCGGAGCTTCCCGCGCACCCGGGCCAGGATCCCGGGGTGGGCGGCCGAGCTCGCCGCGCGGGAGGGCGTCGAGCTGCCGGCCCTGGACCCGGGCGCCGAGCAGGAGCCGGAGCGCGAGGGCGTGGTCCACCCCCTGGTGCGGGCGGCGATCGACCGGTTCGTGGAGGCCCCCGACAACAAGGCGATGATCGAGGTCATCCGCCAGTGCATGGCCGGGTCCCTGCTGCTCGACGTCACCTCGAGCACCCTGGTCGAGGGCCCCGACGGGCAGGCCGTGGGGCCGGGCTCGACGCTGCGCGTCCAGACCCTCTCGGAGCCCGACGGGACCCGGTCGCTGGCCGCCTACACGTCGGCCGCCGAGGCGCAGGCCATGTTCGACCGGCACCACCCGGACGGGGGCAAGCCCGTGCTGCTGCGCGAGTCGGCCGTGAAGGTCCTGCAGATGCTGGTGGACGACCCCCAGCACGACCACCTGGTCATCGACCCCGCCCACCGGGGCTGCCGGATCAGCCGGCCCCAGATCCAGTGGGCGGTGCGGGCTCCGCACAACGACGTGGTCAAGGCGGCGATGCTCGAGAACAACATGTCCCAGCTGCTCGCCGGGCTCCTGGCCCCGGACGGGGTGCTGCTGCTCGGTGCCCGCGTACAGGGCGAACGGGCCGTCCCGGTCTACGCCAAGCCGCAGGAGGAGGGCGCGACCCCCGACACCCTGCTGCTGTTCACCTCCGCGGCGGAGGTCGCCGCCCTGGACCCGGGCCTGGAGGTGCGGTCCGCGCCGTCGCGCCAGGCACTGCGCTTCGCCCTGGACGCGGGGGCGGCGAAGGTGTGCATCAACGCCCACCCGCCCGTGGCGACGCTGACCGCCGAGCAGCTCCGGGAGCTGCTGGCCCTCGTGGAGAAGGAGGACACGCAGAAACCGGACACACAGAAACCGGACGCGCAGCAGGAGGACACGCAGGAGGAGCGGGCGGAACCGTCCGCGGGGCGGCGCGCCGCCCGGGAACCGCGCGAGGACTGAGCCCGGCGCCGCCCGGCCGAGGCCGTTCGGCGGGCCCGTTCAGTCGGAAATGTTCCGGTCGGGGACGTTCAGTGTGCGTCGTGCGACGGGGCCGGTGCGGCGGCCAGGCAGTCGGCGCAGATGCCCTGGTAGACGACGTCGGCGGCCAGCAGCTGCATGCCGTGGTGCTCCGAGGGCGTGAGGCACGGGGCGTGGCCGACGGCGCAGTCGACGTCGACGACCGCCCCGCAGCGCATGCAGTAGGCGTGGTGGTGGTTGTCGCCGGTGCGGGTCTCGTACAGGGCCGGCGAGGCCGGCGGCTCGAACTTGCGCAGCATGCCGACCTCGGTGAGGTCCGAGAGCACCACGTAGACGGACTGCACGGTGATCGCGGGCAGCACCGCGCGGACCTCGGCCACCACGTCCTCCGCGGTGGAGTGCGGGCGGCGTTCGACCGCGTCGAGGACGGCCAGCCGCTGCTTGGTGACGCGGCGGCCGTGGGAGCGCAGCCGGTCCGACCACGCGGCGGTGCGGCCGGCGTCCGGGGCGGGGCGTTCCGTTGTCTGCATGCCACCACCGTAGCGTTATCACGATGAACTCACAATAGTGCGGGAGGTCACCAGCCCGCCGGTGTGCGCCCCCACGCCCGTGTTACGAACGAAAAGGCGGCGTGACGCGGGCGCCGTGCCACCGTCCGGCGGGCCCACCTACGATGGGGTGCGGGGGATCGGGGGGTTCCGCAGCAGGAGGCGCACGCCTCGGCCGCGCGCCGGCACCGTCCGGGCAGGGATCCGGGCATCGCGAGAGCACTTCCGGGTCGCCCCGCACCGCCCTGCAGCCGCCCCCTCCCGAGAGCGACGGAGACCCATGACGCGCACCACCGATGAGGAGCTGCTCGCCGCCGTGCGGGCGGGAGAGCCCCACGCGTTCCAGGACCTCAGGGACCGGCACTGGCCCACGGCCGTGGCCGTGGCCCGCCTCCACACCCCCAGCCGCCCCGACGCGGAGCAGCTGGCCGGCACCGCAGTGGACCAGGTCGTCGCGGACCTGCCCGCCGGCGACGGACCGGAGGCCTTCCTCCGCGCCCGCCTGGTCGGCGTCGTGGGCCGAGCCGGGGCCGAGCCGCCGCGCTCCGCCGAGGCCGTGTCCCGCGTCTACCTCGGGCTGCCCCCGGCCTGGCAGGCCGTGCTGTGGCACGCCGAGGTGGAGGCGTTGCCGCTGGAGCGGACCGCCGCGGTCCTCGGCCTGAGCACCGCCGCCACCACCGCGCTGCACCTCGAGGCGCGCGCCGGGCTGCGGGCCGCCTACCGGAGGCTCCGGCTCGACCACCCCCGCACGTCCGCCTGCGAGGAGTGCGCCGGGGAGCTCGGAGCCCTCGTGGACGGGGTCCTGCCCGGGCCGCGGCGGAGCGAGGTCCAGGCGCACCTGGACGGATGCCCCCGCTGCACCGCCGACCTCCTGTACCTGCAGGACACCGAGGCCGGTCTCCGCGGCTGGGTGCTGCCGGTCCTCGCCGGTGTGCCCCTGTGGGGGAACACCGTGGACGAGCTCGGCGAGATCGTGCGCACGGCCGGCCGGGCGGGTGCGCAGCGCCCGGCCGCCGTCCCGGGGGCGGACCTCGCCGGAGGGTCCCTGGCCGCCGTCGGCACCGCGCGGCGGGGACGGAAGGTCCTGCTGGGCGCCGGCACGCTCGCGGCGGCCGCCGCGCTCGCCGGGCTGGCGGTGACGGG
>NZ_LDNX01000053.1:0-57205 GCF_001027955.1 Kocuria sp. SM24M-10
TCGTCTTCGACGTCCCCCTCGCCGCCCGCTCGCCGCGATGCAGCTGTTCCGCTCCGGCGCCGTCGTGTCGCACGGGAGCCGAGAAAGTTCAGCTCTCGCAGTCGGTGCAGTACAGCAGCCCGTCGTGCTGGCGGGCGAGCTGGGAGCGGTGGTGGACCAGGAAGCAGGAGGCGCAGGTGAACTCGTCGGCCTGCTGCGGCACCACGGCCACGGTGAGCTCCTCGTGGGAGAGGTCAGCACCGGGCAGGTCGATGCCCTCGGCGGTGTCGGCGTCCTCGAGGTCGATCGAGGGGACCTGGGTCGTCGTACTGGTACGGGCCCGGATCGCCTCCAGGGACTCGTTGGCCGGCTCGTCCTCGGGGCGGGTGCGCGGGGTGTCGTAATCGGTGGCCATGCGCGGAAGCATGCTCCTTCACAAGGAATCAGCGGGGAGTGGACACCGACCAGAACTCCTCGAGCGCCGCCGGTATTCCAGAGGGTCATTGTCGGCGTTCGTCCTGCTGACAGTGCGCCAACCGACTCGACGTCCCCTGGCAGACCCGAGAACGAGTCCCGGTGCGGGCGGACTGAGGGCGGTCGAGGTGGTGAGGGCGTCGCGGTGCTGTCAGTCGGTGGCCTCGAGCTGGAGGCCACCCCAGGGGACGGCGACGAGCCGCCCCGAGGCGCCGTAGGGATGAGAGCTGACGGTGGCAGCACCCTCGTTGGCCGAAGTGGTCGTCGAGACGGACCAGTCGTTACGGATGCCCGTCAGAAGGCGGTGTACGAAGCTCATGATGGATCTCCTGGTGTTGTGATCTTTGGTGTCGTGCGGACAAGGACCGACGCCGCCCTGGTGCTGCCGAAGGTCCGCGCACCCGGAACCGAGTGGTACGCGAGGAGCGGTCGGCCATCAGCCGTGGACCGACTTCACTTGGAAACAGAAGGGCGGGAACAAGGGATCTGCGAATAATGCAACGTTACGCGTAATGCGCAACTCGAGTGCATGGGAAAAGTGTCCGCAGGAGCCCTGCCCCCTGTCAAGGGATTTCCGAGAGAGTTACGAGATCCAGGTCACATCCCCCCGGGATGACGCCCGGCGGCGTCCGGGCCACCGAGCACGCCATCACTGCTGAAGCTGCTTCGGCGCGGTGAGGATCTGGGGTCCGTCGTCGGTGATGGCGATCGTGTGCTCACTGTGCGCTGCCCGGCAGCCTGTCGCGCTGCGCAGCGTCCACCCGTCGGCATCGGTGATGAGCTCCGCGGTGTCGGCCATGACCCACGGTTCCAGTGCCAGCAGCAGTCCCGGGCGCAACATGTAGCCGCGGCCGGGGCGCCCGGTGTTCGCCACGTGCGGGTCCTGGTGCATCGTCGAGCCGATGCCGTGGCCTCCGAACTCGGTGTTGATCGGGTATCCCGCCGCTCCGAGGACGGAGCCGATGGCGTAGGAGATGTCGCCGATGCGGGCGCCGGGGACGGCCGCGGCGATTCCTGCGCTCAGCGCGCGTTCGGTCGTCTCGATCAGCGCGAGGCTCTCCGAGGGGCGTGAGTCGCCCACGAGGAAGCTGATGGCCGAGTCCGCGGCCACTCCGCTGTGGATGACTGCAAGATCCAGGGTCAGCAGGTCCCCGTCGGCCAGTGAGTAGTCGTGGGGGCGCCCGTGGAGCACCGCGTCGTTGACGCCTGTGCAGATGTGGTGGCCGAAGGGTCCGCGCCCGAAGGACGGTGCGTAGTCGACATAGCAGGACCGCGCTCCGGCTTCCCGGATCAGGGTCTTCGCCCACCGATCGATGTCGAGGAGGTTCGTCCCGACCGTGCTGCGGCTCTTGAGGGTCTCCAGGATGTCGGCGACCAGGGCGCCGGTGTCCCTCGCGCGGGCCACTTCGGTGGGGTGCAGGATCTCGATCATGGGGCGCCCTTCTCGTCCGACCAATAACTATCCCGGCCATATTATCCCGGTCATAGAATTGGGGGCATGGTCAGACTGCCGCTCACTCCCGCTGAGGTCGAACGCGGGCAACGCCTCGGTGCCCTGCTGCGTCGGGGCAGGGGGGAGCGGTCGATGCTCGAGACGGCGCTCGATGCTGGTGTCTCACCGGAGACCTTGCGGAAGATCGAGTCCGGTCGCGTCGCCACTCCTGCCTTTCCGACCATCGCCGCGATCGCCGGGGTCCTCGGTCTTTCTCTGGATGAGGTGTGGGTCGAGATCAACCGCCCCGCCGTCGAGGGCGGACCCGCCGGAACAGGTCGCACCACAGGGGCGCGACTGGCCTCGTGAGTCCCGGAGTCGCGGCTCCGTCGTCAGGTTCGACGGCAGGCGGCCCATCGGTGCGATGTCCGACCAAGCTCTCCATCAGTCGCCGGGATCGTCGCGGTGAACGCTCCTGCTCCTAGGGGACCTCTGCTTGGCGCGGTACGGGGGGTGCCAGCTGGGGGGGGGTCCACCGATCGACCGCCGACCAGTGGCAGGGGGCCACGCCGACGGCGATCGAGTTCGCCGGCCGCTGGCGGGAGATGCGGAAGGTGTCGTTCTCCACGGCGACCAGTGCGGCCGACGGGACCGCCCGTCCGGCCGCCGGCGACGCGGTCACCGCGATCGCGAGATGCACGGCCGAGGCCGGCGACTTCTCGCATATTGGTAACCGAGTGGTTACCATAAGTGTCGTGGACGTCTTCACGGCTCTGGGGGACCCGGTACGACGGGCCCTGCTGCGACGGCTGGCCGAAGGGCCGGCCCGGGTGGTGGACCTGGCGGCCGATCACGACATCAGCCGCCCGGCAGTCAGCAGGCACCTGAAGGTGCTCGGTGAGGCGGGCCTGGTCGCCGGGACCGATCAGGGTCGTGAACGCCACTACACCCTGGTCCCGTCCGCGCTGGAACCGGTCGCCGTCCTGCTCGCCGAGCTCAGCGGCCGGACGCCGCGGATCCCGGAGCACGTCCTGGATGCACTCGAGCTCGAGGTCCGCCGCACCCGCCGCGACCGGTCCGCCGACCGGCATGCCCGCACCGAGAGGAAGGACGCAGGATGACAACACCACAGGCCACCGGCCGGCCCGAGACCCGCCAGGACGGTGAGTGGATCGTGCTCACCCGCCACTTCGACGCCCCCATCGACGACGTGTGGGCCGCCGTCACGGACCCCGAACGCCTCGGCCGCTGGATCGGCACCTGGACCGGGAATCCGTCCTCCGGCAGCGTCGTCTTCCGGATGACCGCCGAGGACGGCATGCCGGAGGAGGTGCACCACATCGAGGTCTGCGAGCCTCCGCGGCTGCTGCGCACCCGCGCACGCAGTGAGGGCCTGGACGGGCAGGAGCACGATTGGCGCGTGGAGATCCGGCTCACCGAAGACGGTGGCGGCACCACGCTGCATTTCGGCCAGCTTCTGCCCGAACCGGAGTGGGCGCACAGCATCGGCCCCGGCTGGGACTACTACCTGGACCGGCTCACAGCGGCCGAGACGGGCCAGGATGTCGCCGCCATCGATTTCGAGCGCGACTACTACCCCGCCTTGGTCCCGGTCTACCAGCAACGTTTCCCGGTCACGCCCCAGCGGCCGTAATCGGCCCACCGTGCTCACGGGCCCAGTCATGGGTCAAGGAGGGGCCGGTGGAGCAGCGGATCCGTGAGCACCTCGTAGTGCGCCACTGTGCATGGGGCTGTCGCAAGAAGGGTGCAAGAGGCGGCGAGCGCACCTGTGCCGCTTTGTGCAAGATCCGTCAACGGCGAACGGTGCTGCGGTGGAGGCTCCTAATCGGTCGGTGTGGTGGTGAGGATCTGCAGGGCTGCCCGCAGCTGATCGGCCAGCGCACGCGCCTGCTCGTCACCGAGGCGATCGGCCACGAAGGCCTGGCCGTCCACCCCGGCGGCCACGGCCTGGTCGATGGTCTCGAGCCCTGCGTCGGTGAGCTCGGCGTAGAGACAGCGCTTGTCGCTGGGGTGGGGCACCCGGTGGATCAGCCCCGCGTCGGTGAGCCGGGTGAGCCGGCCGGTCATGCCCCCGGTGGTGATCATCAACGACCGCGCCAGGTCCTTGGGCGCCAGCCGGTACGGTGCCCCGGCCCGGCGCAGGGCCGCCAGCACGTCGAACTCCCCGCGGCTGATCCCGAACGGGGCGTAGACGGCTTCCATCCGCTCACCCATCAGCGCGGACAGTCGGTAGATCCGTCCGAAGATCTCCATCGCCCGGGTGTCCAGCTCCGGTCGCTGCTGGGCCCACTGAGCCACGATCGCATCGACGTCGTCGCGCTCGGGCGGTCTTGTGCTGGTCATGGAACCACTATACCTTTCAACTAACTTACTACTAAGCAATTGAGGGTTTGGGATGCCGTACGCGATGACCGACCGCGCCCGGGCCACCCTGCTCGGGGCGATCGCCCCCGTGGTGTGGGGCACGACCTACGCGGTCACCACCGAGCTGCTCCCGCCGGACCGGCCGATGACGGCGGCCCTGCTGCGGGCGGCACCGGCCGGGGTGCTCCTGCTGCTGCTGACCCGGCAGATCCCGCCCGCCGGGTGGTGGGGGAGGCTGGTGGTGCTGGCGGTGCTCAACATCGGGGCGTTCTTCCCGCTGCTGTTCCTCGGCGCCTACCGCCTTCCCGGCGGGCTGGCGGCGGTGGTGGGCTCGGCCCAGCCGCTGATCGTCGCGGCGGTGCTGCTGCTGGCCTTCCGGCAGTCCACCCCGGCCCGGCAGCTGCTCTGGGCGGTCCTGGCCGTGACCGGGGTGGGGTTGGCGGTGTTCGCCGGGCCGGTCACCGTGGACGCCCTCGGGATCACCGCCGCTCTTGCCGGCACGGCCTCCATGGCCACCGGGGTGGTGCTGACCCGCCGATGGGGCCTGCCCCCGCGGATGAGCGGGCTGGCGGTGACCGGTTGGCAGCTGGTGCTCGGGGCCGTGGTGATCGCCCCGCTGGTGCCCGTGCTGGACACCGGGCCCTTCGTGCTGGACGGCCCGGCGATCGCCGGCTACACCTGGCTGGCCGTGCCCGGGACCACGATCGCCTACGCGGTGTGGTTCTCCGCCGGGCGCCGTCTGCCGGCCACCAGCACGGCGATGCTGGGGGCGCTCAGCCCCGTGGTGGCCGCCCTCGTCGGTTGGGTCTGGTTGGGACAGGCCCTGTCCGGGGTGCAGAGCGCCGGCTTCGCCCTGGCCCTGGTGGCCGCCCTGCTCGGGCAGACCGCCGCGCACCGGCCCGCCGGCACGCCGCGGCGACCCGGCGGCGAGCCGGCTGGATGCCCCGGGCGCGTGCCTGCTGCACCGTAGCGGTGGGAGTGCGTCGTGGGCGTGCCGGGCCGCGGCGACGCAGAGGTCCCCGCCCGAGCGGTCAGGAGGCGTAGATCCGCGACAGGAAGTCCGACAGCTCGGCCGTGGCGGTCAACGGCAGCACGTGGGCCACGTACTGGTCGGGCCGGACGAGCACCACGACGCCGTCGCGGCTCAGGCCGCGGGCCTCGAAGATGTCGTTGCCGGGGTCCACGCCCCACACCTTGTTGAGGTTGGAGATCCGGAACGGGCCGACCTGCGGGCGGAAGATCGACGGCGTCTGCATCAGCTCGACCTCCTCGTGCGGCTGCTGGTAGACGACGTGGAGGTCGAACAGCGCGTCCAGGTCCTGGCCCTCGGGGGTGAACCGGCGCACGGGCGACCCGGCGGAGTCCATCTGCTCCGCCCACGCCCGCAGCGCCGAGTCCGGTGCGGAGGACACGGCGGAGTCGGCGAAGGCGTAGATCCGCCAGCGGCCGTCGGCGACGTGCTGGTGGCCCAGGTACTTCGGGTTGGTGTCGCAGACCCGCTTGACCGGGTGGGCCTTGAAGCGCTTGCCCAGCGGGAAGCCGGTGGCCAGGTCCTGGTGCACGGCCTCGCCCCGGAGCAGGCTCACCGGGTACTCGGTCATGAAGCCGGCCGGGAACTCGGCGGTCTTCACGTAGAAGTCCTCCAGCGCGGTCTCGCTCTCGAGCTCCTCCGGCTTGGCGGCCATCATGGAGGACCACTCGCGGTCGAAGTCGATGAGGTCCTGGGCGATCTGCTGGCGCTCGGCGGTGTAGGTGGCCAGGAGCTTCTCCGGGGCCACCCCGCTCAGCACCTGACCCAGCTTCCAGCCGAGGTTGAAGGCGTCCTGGATGGAGACGTTCATGCCCTGGCCCGCCTTGGCGGAGTGCGTGTGGCACGCGTCGCCGGCGATGAACACGCGCGGGCTGCGCTGTCCGGCCTCCTCGACGGGGACGTCGTCGAAGCGGTCGGTCACCCGGTGGCCGACCTCGTAGACGCTCCACCAGGCGACGTCCTTCACGTCGATGCTGTAGGGCGAGACGATCTCGTTGGCCTGGCGGATGATCTCCGTCAGCGGGGTCCTGCGGACGGCGCCGGCGTCGCTCTGGTCCACCTCCCCGAGGTCCACGTACATGCGGAACAGGAAGCCGCCCTCGCGCGGGATGAGCAGGATCGAGCCGTGCTTGGACTGGATGGCGCACTTGGTGCGGATGTCCGGGAAGTCGGTCTCGGCCAGGACGTCCATGACGCCCCAGGCGTGGTAGGACACGGCGCCGACGTGCTGCGCGCCGATGTCCCGCCGGACCCTGGAGTGGGCGCCGTCGGCGCCCAGCACGTACTTGGCGCGCACGACGCGCTCCTCGCCGGGGCCCACCCCCGCCTCGGCGCTCTCGCCGGTGCGCTTCAGGGTGACGGCGACGGGATGCTCCCCCTCGCCGACCTCCAGCCTCACGAACTCCCAGCCCCAGTACGGCTCGGTCCGGGACGGTGCGTTCTTCGCGAAGCGGGCGAAGTAGTCCAGCACGCGCGCCTGGTTCACGATCAGGTGCGGGAACTCGCTGACGCCGGCCGGGTCGTCGACGGTCCGGGCGGTGCGGACGATGTGCTCCGGGTTCTGCGGGTCCGGCTTCCAGAAGTTCATCTCGGTGAGGTCGTAGGCCTCGGCGGTGATCTCCTCGGCGAAGCCGAACGCCTGGAAGGTCTCGACGCTGCGCGCCTGGATGCCGTCGGCCTGGCCGATCTCGAGGCGCTGCGGGCGGCGGTCGACCAGACAGGTCATGACGTCCGGGAAGCTCGCCAGCTGGGCGGTGGCGGTCATGCCGGCGGGGCCGGAGCCGACCACCAGCACGTCCATGACCTCCGGCAGGTCGGGGGAGCGGTCGACGCCCACACCGGCGGCGGGCTGGATCCGGGGGTCCGTGGACACGTAGCCGTGGTGGTGGAACAGCATGGGGCCTCCTGGCCGGTGAGAGGAAGAAACTCACGGTGTGTTCTATAATGGAACACGTCGTTCTTTTATCGAACTCTTGCCGGTGATCATATATGGTCCGTGATCGCCCTCACAAGACCCTGCGACCCCGCTCACGCTCCGGTGCAGTGGGAGCATGGTCATCCCGGGGACGAGACCCGCCGGGCCTCTCGGGCCGGCTCCGCGGTCCCGACATGGCACTCCGGCAGACCGCCCACGGAAAGGGGCCACGGTGAACACTTCGGGACGTCCTCCCGCCCAGGTGCCGGCGAGCAGGGCACCGGCCGCGCAGGCGACCGGGAGCACGCAGGGCCGGGCGGCCTCGTCGGCACCGCTCTCCCAGACCCTCTCCCGGGGGCTGCGCATGCTGGAGCTGGTGGTCGCGGCGGACGAGGCACCGACGATCGCCGACGTGGCCGCGCAGCTCGGCGTCCACCGGTCGATCGCCTACCGGATCCTGCGCACCCTGGAGAGCCACGGCCTGCTGACCCGGGACTCCACGGGCCGCCTGATCGGCGCCCCCGGGCTGGCGGTGCTCGCGCTGGGGGTGCAGCAGGACCTCCGGACCGTTGCCCTGCCGGAGCTGACCGCGCTGGCCAACGAACTGCAGATGAGCGCGTTCGTGGCGGTCTGGGGCCAGGAGGAGTGCGTCACGCTGGTGACGGTGGAGCCCTCGCGCGGCCACGCGGTCACCCAGCGCCCGGGCACCCGCCACCCGCTGGACCGCGGCGCCCCCGGGCTCGCCGTGCAGGCGGGCATGGACCCGGACGAGCTCAGCGAGCTGACGGGCGGGGTCCGCCCCCGCGCGGAGGTGGAGCAGGCCCGGGAGCGCGGATTCGCCGTCAGCAGCAACGAGGTGCTGGACGGCGTCTCCTCCGTGGCCGTTCCCCTCCGCGTGCCCGGCCACCTGCCGGCGTCACTGGCCGTCGTCTACGCCACCCGCCGGCTCGACGTCGAGGCCCTGGGCCGGCGGCTGGCGCACAGCGCCGAGCTGGTCGCCACCCGCCTCGGGCAGCGACCGGCCCCGTCGGATCAGTAGGATCCGCGCGGCGCCGTACCCGGCCCCTGCTCCTCGCCCGCAGGAGCGCACCAGGCGTCCGCGAGCGCCTCGGTCCCGCGGGCCAGCAGCGCGACGTCGGCGCCCACGTTGACGAAGTCGGCCCCGGCGTCGAGGTAGTCCTGGGCCTGGGACTGCGCGAAGGCGTTGACCCCCACGAACTTCCCCGACTGCCGCACGGCGGCGACGACGTCCTTGACGGCGGCCACCACGTCCGGGTGGGTCTGCTGGCCGATCAGGCCCATGGAGGCGGCGAGGTCCGAGGGACCGACGAAGACGCCGTCCACCCCGTCCACCGCGGCGATCTGCGCGGCGGATCCGACCGCGGCCGCGCTCTCGACCTGCACCACCAGGGTGACCAGCTCGGCGGCGCGGGAGAGGTAGTCGGGGACCCTGTTCCACCGGGCCGAGCGGGCGAGCGCCGAGCCCACCCCGCGCACCCCGCGCGGCGGGTAGTGCACGGCGCGGACGGCGGCCTCGGCGTCGGCCGCGCTGTTCACCATGGGCACCACCAGGGACTGCGCGCCCAGGTCCAGGTACTGCTTGACCAGGACCTCGTCCAGACCGGGGAGGCGGACCACCGGGATCGAGCCGTAGCAGGCCATGGCCCGCAGCTGGGCCAGGATGGTCTCCAGACCCAGCGGCGAGTGCTCGGCGTCGATCAGCAGATAGTCCAGGCCCGCAGAGGCGCAGATCTCGGTCACCGTGGGATCTCCCGAGCTGACGAACATGCCGGCCGCCGGCCGCCCACCGCGCTCGGCGCGGGCGGCCTCGGTGAACAGGTCCTTGAGGCTCGGCTGGACCGCTAGACGAATCGGCATGTGATGGTCCCCAGTTCTCCGTAGTCGGCGTAGACGGTGTCCCCGGCGTGGACCCACATGGGCCGGGTGAACGAGCCGGCGAGGATGATCTCCCCGGCCTCCAGGCGATCCCCGTGTCCGGCGATGCGGTTGGCCAGCCAGTGCACCCCGTTGGCCGGGTGGTTCAGCACGCCGCAGGCCACCCCGGTCTCGATGACCTCCTCGTTGCGGAAGAGCGCACCGGCCACCCAGCGCAGGTCCACGGCGTCCGGGGCCACCGGGCGGCCGCCGATCACCATGGAGCCCAGGGCGGCGTTGTCCGAGATGGTGTCCGTGATGGTCCGGCCCTGCATCTCGATGCGGGAGTCGAGCACCTCCAGGGCCGGCACCACGTACTCGGTGGCGCGCAGCACGTCGAAGAGGCCCACCCCCGGTCCGGACAGGTCCTCCTTGAGCACGAAGGCCAGCTCCATCTCGATGCGCGGATGGGTGTACTTCGCCCACTCGTAGACGTGGCCGGACTCGACCACCTGGTCGTCGAAGACGATCCCGTAGTCGGGCTCGTCGATGCCGGTGGCGTCCTGCATGGCCTTGGAGGTCAGGCCGATCTTGTGGCCGACCTTGCGCCGGCCGGCCTCCTCCTGGCGCTGCGCCCAGATCCGCTGCACCGCGTAGGAGTCCTCGATCTCCATCTGCGGGTAGCGCTGGGTCAGCAGCGGCACCGGGGTGCGGTCCAGCCCGGCTTGGTGCAGCTCGTCGGCGATCGCCACGTGTGTGTCGTGGTCCAGCATGTGCTCTCCTGTCCTGTCCTGTCCTGTGCTCTGCGGGTGCTCCGCCCGGGGATCGACGACGGCCGGCGGGCTCCACCCAGGAGCCGACCGGCCGCCGTCGGCCCGGGGAGGCTCAGAGCTGGTTGCCGATCTTGAAGCCCTTGGCGGCCTCGCCCTTGTAGCTGCCCGAGTCGTCACCGGGGCGGGTGTAGGAGAAGCCGTCGGCGCCGATGGTGACCTCCATCTCGGAGTCGTCGGTGCGGGCGACGACATCCTTCGGGTTGCCGTCCAGGTCCAGCACCAGGGAGGCCTCGGTGTACCAGGACGGCACGACCGGGTTGCCCCACCAGTCGCGGCGCTGGTTGTCGTGCACGTCCCAGGTGATCACCGGGTTGTCCGGGTCGCCCGTGTAGTAGTCCTGGGTGTAGATCTCGATCCGGTGGCCGTCCGGGTCGAGGATGTACAGGTAGAACGCGTTGGAGACGCCGTGGCGGCCGGGCCCGCGCTCGATCAGGTCGGACATGCGCAGCGCGCCGAGCTTGTCGCAGATCGCCAGGATGTTGTGCTTCGCGTGCGTGGCGAAGGCGACGTGGTGCATGCGCGGCCCGTCGCCGCCGGTCATGGCGGTGTCGTGCACGGTCGGCTTGCGGCGCATCCAGGCCGCGTACACGGTGCCCTGCTCGTCCTGTATGTCCTCGGTGACGCGGAAGCCCAGGTCCTGCATGAACTTCGTGGCGCGCGGCACGTCCGGGGTGACCTGGTTGAAGTGGTCCAGCCGGACCAGGGCGCCCGGGGTGTAGAGGTCGTAGCGCCAGGCCAGGCGCTCGACGTGCTCGACGTCGTGGAAGAACTCGTACGGGAAGCCCAGCGGATCCTCCACGCGCACCGAGTCGCCGATGCCCTTGGTGAAGCCCTCCGGGCGCCGCTCCACGCGGCAGCCCAGCTCCTCGTAGAAGGCCACCGCCCGGTCCAGGTCCTCCGGGGTGCGCACGCGGTAGGAGAAGGCGGCGACGGCGGCCACCGGGCCCTGCCGCAGCACCAGGTTGTGGTGGATGAACTCCTCCAGGGACCGCAGGTAGACGGCGTTCTCGTCCTCCTCGGTCACGGTCAGCCCGAGCACGTCCACGTAGAAGTCCCGCGAGCGCTTCAGGTCGGTGACCACGAGCTCCATGTAGGCGCAGCGCAGGATGTCCGGCGCCGGGGCGGAGGGTGTCGGGATGGGGTTGTCGGCGGCGATCGGGGCCTCCTGCGAGACGTAGAAGCCCGAGGACGTCATCGTCCGGTCGTCGAGGTGGGTCATGGTGGTGTCCTTGCTGTGAGAGGGGTCGGTGTCGGAGAGCGCGGGAGTTCAGGCCTGCAGGTTCTCGGCGGCCTGCTCCTGGCGGCCGAAGACCGGGTTGTGGACCTCGCCCAGGTTGATGTGCACGGCCTGCTGATCGGTGTAGAAGTCGATCGAGCGGTAGCCGCCCTCGTGGCCCAGGCCCGATGCCTTGACGCCGCCGAACGGGGTGCGCAGGTCGCGGACGTTGTTGGAGTTCAGCCAGACCATGCCGGCCTCGACGTTCTGGGCGAAGTTGTGGGCCCGCTTGAGGTCGTTGGTCCAGATGTAGGCCGCCAGGCCGTACCTGGTGTTGTTTGCCAGCGCCAGCGCCTCCTCGTCCGTGTCGAACGGGGTGATGGCCACGACCGGGCCGAAGATCTCCTCCTGGAAGATCCGGGCGTCCGGGGCCACGTCGGCGAAGACGGTCGGCCGGATGAAGTTGCCCTCCGGGTACTCCTCGGGACGGCCGCCGCCGGCGGTCAGGCGGGCCTCCTGCTTGCCGATCTCCACGTAGGACATGACCTTCTCGAAGTGCTCCGGGTGCACCAGGGCGCCCACCTCGGTGCTCTCGTCGTGCGGCAGGCCGACCCGCACGCGCTGGGCCTGGGCGGAGTAGCGCTCCACGAACTCGTCGTAGATGCCGCGCTGGACCAGGATGCGCGAGCCGGCGGTGCAGCGCTCGCCGTTGAGGGAGAAGACGCCGAAGATCGTCGCGTCGATGGCGGCGTCCAGGTCGGCGTCCTCGAAGACGACGGCCGGGGACTTGCCGCCCAGCTCCATGGACAGGCCCTTCAGGAACGGCGCGGCGTTGCCGAAGATGATCTGGCCGGTGCGGGACTCGCCGGTGAAGGAGATCAGCGGGACGTCCGGGTGCTTGACCAGGGAGTCGCCGGCGAAGCCCTCCTCGCCGTAGCCGTGCACGATGTTGAACACACCGGCCGGCAGGCCGGCCTCCTCGAAGATGCCCGGCCACAGGGACGCGGACAGCGGGGTGAACTCGGCCGGCTTGAGCACCACGGTGTTGCCGGTGGCCAGCGCCGGGCCCAGCTTCCAGGACTCCAGCATGAACGGCGTGTTCCACGGGGTGATGAGCCCGGCCACGCCGATCGGCTTGCGGTTGACGTAGTTCACCTGGCGGCCGGGCACCTTGTACGTGTCGTCGGCCTGGGCGACGATCAGGTCCGCGAAGAAGCGGAAGTTCTCGGCGGCGCGGCGGGCCTGGCCGAGGGCCTGCTTGATCGGCAGGCCGGTGTCGAAGCACTCCAGCTCGGCGAGATCCTGACCGCGGGACTCCACGATGTCGGCGATCCTGTGCAGCACCCGGGAGCGCTCGCGCGGGAGCATGCCCGGCCACGGGCCGTTCTCGAAGGCGTCCTTGGCGGCGGCGACGGCGGCGTCGACGTCGGCGACCTTGCCGGAGGCGGCCTGGATGTAGGTCTGGTTGGTGACCGGGTCCAGCACGTCGAAGGTGTCGCCGTCGATCGAGTCGACGTGCTCACCGTTGATGTAGTGCTGGATCTTCTCCGGCAGGTGGGCCGGAACCCAGCGCTGTGCGGTGTCGGTGGTGGTCTCGGGGCTCATGGTGTGTCCTTTCGGCGTGCAGTGTCCTGGGGCGTGGTGCGTGAGGCCAGGTAGGCGTCGAGCGTGTTGAGGCGGTGTGTCCGGGCGGCGGCCTCGATGGTCTCGAAGGGGGCGCCTTCGGCGATGAGGTCCAGCAGGTGGTCGTGCTCGTCCACGGAGGCACGGGCCCGGCCGGGGACGTACGCGAAGGTGGACGAGCGCAGGGCGGCCAGCCGGTTCCACCCCCGGTGCACCAGGTCGAGGATGTGGGCGTTCTGGTGGTGCTCGTAGAGCGTGGAGTGGAACTGCTTGTTCAGCGTGGTGAACTGCACCGGGTCGAACTCGTCCAGGACCCGGCGCATCTGCTCGTTGATCCCCCGGGCCCGTTCCAGCTCGGCGTCGGTGATCAGCGGCGCGCACTGGGCGGTGGAGAATCCCTCGACCAGGGCGAGGGTCTCCATGGTGTTCCGGTACTCCACGGGGTCGATGCCCACCACGGTGGCGCCGACGTTGCGCTGATAGGCCACCAGGCCGTCCTGCTGGAGCATGCGCACGGCCTCGCGGACCGGCACCACGGACATCCCGAGCTCGGCGGCCAGCTGCGCCAGCACGAGGCGGCTGCCCGGTGCGAAGCGGGCCTGCTGGATCCCCTCGAGGATGGCCTGGTAGGCCAGCTCCGACTTGGAGTGGAGGGCCTCGGTGCTCACGGGGCGTCCTGGCCGGCGCGCGACTGCCGGTGCTCCTGGTACCTGCGCTTCCACTCGGCGTTGGGCGGGAACAGCCCGTCCACCGGGTGGCCCTCGGCCACGCGGTCGTACACCCAGGCGTCCTGCTGCTCCTGCTCCCAGGCGTCGGCGATCACCTCGGTCAGCAGCTGCGGGGGGACGACCACGACGCCGTCGTCGTCGCCGATGACGATGTCGCCCGGCTGGACGGTGGTCCCGCCGCAGGCCACCGTCCCGCCGACCTCCCAGGGGATGTGGCGGCGGCCGAGCACGGCCGGGTGGACGCCGCTGGAGTAGACCTGGATGCCGACCTCGGCGACCGCGGCGGAGTCGCGGACGCCGCCGTCGGTGATCACGGCACTGGCGCCGCGCACCTGGGCGCGCAGGGCGAGGACGTCGCCGAGGGTGCCGGTGCCCTTCTCGCCGCGCGCCTCCATGACCACCACGTCGTCCGGCTGCACCGTGTCCATGGCGCGCTTCTGGGCGTTGAACCCGCCGCCGAAGGCCGTGAAGAGATCCTCCCGGTTGGGCACGTAGCGCAGCGTCTTGGCGTAGCCGAGGATGCGCCGGCCGGGGTGGGTGGGCCGCACGCCATCGATCGTGGCGTTGTCGATGCCCCTCTTCCGCAGCTGTGCGGTGATGGTGGCCACCGCCGTCGCATTGATCGTGGCCTTCAGCTCATCGGTGAGCAGGGCGCGGTCCGGCCGCGGCTGGGACGGCACGTAGTGGTCGGACTCCTCCGCGCCGCCCCGATCGTCCCGGGCCTCCTGCGCCTCGGCCGGCGGCAGCCCGGCGGCCTCGCGCGAGCCCCACGCCTCCTCCCGCTGGGTGTCGTCCACCTGCGGCTGCGCCCCGTACGGGGCCATGGCGTGCTCGCCGGCCACCACGTGCGTGACCAGGCGGCCGCTGGAGGGCTGGCCGGGTGCCGCGGGCGCGTCCACCTCGACCTCGACGACGTCGCCCGGCTGGGCCACGGAGGAGCCGGCCGGGGTGCCGGTCAGGATGACGTCGCCCTCCTCCAGCGTCATCAGCTGGGACAGGTCCGCCACGAGCTGACCGAAGGAGAAGGCCAGCGCCTCGGTGGTGTCGTCCTGGACCAGCTCCCCGTTGACCCAGGTGCGGAGGCGGAGCGCGGCCGGGTCGAGCCCATCGGCCGGGATGACGTCCGGGCCCAGCGGGGTGTAGCCGTCCCCGGACTTGTTCTTGACGTTGGAGCCCTTGTCGGCATGACGCAGGTCGTACAGGCCCCAGTCGTTGGCGGCGGTGATGCCGGAGACCTTGGACCAGCCCTCCTCCGGGCGCACGCGGCGGCACGCCTGCCCGATGATCAGGGCGATCTCGCCCTCGTAGGCCAGCAGCTCGGTGCCGGCCGGGCGCTCGATCGTGTCGCCGGTCCGGGCGATGGAGGTGCCGGCCTTGAGGAAGTAGCCGGGGAACTTCGGGGAGCGGCCCCGCTGGGCGATGCGGGAGGGGTAGTTCAGGTGCAGGGCGATGACCTTCCCGGGGCGGTGCGCCCTGTCGGTGAAGTCAACGGGCCCGGTGGCCCCGCGAGGAGCCGGTGTCGTCTCTGCCATGCCGTCCTGCCTTCGTGGTCTTCGGAGTCGGTCCGGGTCCAGCACGTCCAGCGGTGTGTCCCAGGTCTCGTGACTCTGATCGTATATGATACGAAGTGTCAGGCGCTAGCCCCTCCGTGGAATTCCCCCGGGCTGCGTCGGCAAGCTTCTCCAGGGTCCGGGCCGTCGGCCGGCTGCAGCCTCGCCGGCGCGTCCAGGGAGGCGTCGAGGTCATCCAGCAGGAGGTCGGCGTGCTCGCGGGTGAAGAGCGGCGCCATCGGCTGAGGGCGGAGTGCCGGGTTGCGGCGCCGGCATCCGGTCGACGATGTCGGACGGTCACGCACCGCTCGGTCCGCCGCATCCGGTGACCCTGGGCCGCCCGGCCGCACCTGCCCGGCGCTCAGGGGCGTTGCCCGTGGGCCGGCCCGTGCAGGGTCCTCGCCAGGTCCACCATCGCCTCGGCCCGCCGCGACGGGCGGACGTTGGAGTCCCACGCGAGGCAGACCCCCACCGGATGCGGACGTGGTTCCAGGGGGCGGGTCGTGAGGGGCCGGCCTCCCCAGGTGAGGCTGCTCGAGGGATGCTGGACGAGGATCGAGTACCCCAGGCCCCTGCCGACCAGGGACCGGGTGAGTTCGTAGTCGGTGGTGCGGAAGCGCACCTGTGGCGTGATGCCGGCGTGGTCGAAGAGCGTCATGGTGTTCTCCCGGCTCGGAGGCAGGTCCAGGAGGATGAAGGGCTCGGAGGCCAGGAGGTCCAAGGGCAGGGGCTGGTCCTCGTCCTGGGCCAGGCGGTGGTCGGCGGGGAGCACGACCTGCGGGGCGGCCTGGTACAGGCGGTGCACCTGGATGGTCGGTGGCAGGGCCACGTCGTAGACCACGGCCAGGTCGAGCTCGCCGCCGGCGAGCCGGTCCACGAGGTCGGCCTGGCTGCCGCTGACGAAGTCCAGGTCCACGCCGGGGTGCCGCTCGGTGTAGGCGGCCAGCAGCTCGGCCAGCACGGTGGGCGCCAAGGTGTGGTAGCTGCCCACCATGAGGGGGCCACGCAGGTCGTCTCCGGTGTCCCGCGCGCGCGACTCCAGGTCCTCGGCCTCGTCCAGGAGGCTCCGGGCCCGGCGCAGCACGTCGTGCCCGCTGGTGGTGAGGGTGACGCCGTGCGCCCGCCGCCGGACCGTGAGCTGGGTGCGCAGCACGCGCTCCAGCTCGTCCACGGCGCCCGAGACCGCTGAGGGGGAGACGCGCAGCTGCTCTGCCGCAGCGGTGATGCTGCCGTGCTCGGCCACGGCGACGAAGCAGAGCAGCTGGCGCAAGGTGTAACCGACGAGCCGCACCCTCATCCCTTCCACGGTTTTTCTGAGGAATATAGACCGATCTTTGTCCTTTTCCCATGTTGTGCGCCGAGTCACACTGGGACAAGTCCAGGTCCGGCCCGTTGTCGGTCCCAGCCTTCCGCGAAGGAGACCATCACGATGACGAGCACCGCCCCTGAAGCCGTTGACTGTCCCTCGGCGGACTGGGTCACCATCCCCGACCTCTACCGTGATCCGTTCCCGATCTACCGGCGGATGCGCGCGGAGGCTCCGGTGCACTGGGTGCCGGCGGTCAACCGGTACATGGTGACCGACTACGCCGCCTGCCACACGATCGAGCAGGACGCCGAACGCTTCAGCGCCGACGAGACCGATTCGCTGATGAAGCGCTCGATGGGGCACTCGATGCTGCGCAAGGACGACCCCGAGCACAAGGTGGACCGGGACTCCTACGGCGCCACCCTGCGGCCGAAGACCATCAAGCAGCACTGGAACGCGATCTTCGCCACCAACAACCGCACCTACCTGGACGAGCTGAAGGCCAAGGGCCCCGGGGCGGACTTCGTGTGGGACTACGCCGCCCCCTACGCGGCGGAGAACCTGCGGCTGATCTGCGGGTTCCACAACGCCACGCAGCAGGACCTGCAGCGCTGGAGCCAGACCATGATCGACGGCACCGGCAACTACGCCGACGACCCGGAGGTCTGGGCCAGGAGCGAGACGTCCTCCGCGGAGGTCGACGCGGCCATCGACGAGATGCTGCCCCACCTGGCGCAGAACCCCGATCACAGCCTGCTCTCCGGGCTGTCCTCGATGCCGATCCCGCTGGAGGCGATCCGCGCCAACCTGAAGATGACCATCGGCGGGGGCCTCAACGAACCGCGCGACGTGCTCTCGACCACCGTCTGGGCGCTGCTGACCCACCCCGAGCAGCTGCACAAGGTCCGGCAGGATCCTGCCCTGCACCTGGCCGCGTTCGAGGAGTCCGTGCGCTGGGTCGCCCCGATCGGCATGTACCCCCGCCAGGTCGTGGCCGACACCGTCCTGGAAGGGGTCCGGCTGCCCGCCGGGGCCCGTCTGGGCGTGGTCATCGGGGCGGCCAACCGCGACCCGAGGATCTGGGACGATCCCGAGGCCTTCGACGTCTTCCGCCCCAAGCGCCCGCACCTGGCCTTCGGCGGCGGCGCCCACTTCTGCGCCGGCACCTGGGTCGCCCGGGCCTCCGTCGCCCAGATCGCCATGCCCGCCGTGCTCGCCGAGCTGCCCGGCCTGCGCCTGGACCCCCAGGACCCGCCGGTGGACGCCGGCTGGGTCTTCCGCGGCATGGTCCACATGCCCGTCCACTGGGACTGAGCCCACCCCCGCGCTGCCGCGCACACCCCCCTGATCCGCTCACCTTGTGATCCGTTCACCGATCGATCCGCACCAGGAGTTCCCATGCCCACGATCACCTATCACCAGCCCAGCGGGGCGGCCCGCACCCTCACCGTCGAGGAGGGCACCTCGGTCATGCGCGCCGCAGTCGTCGCGGGCGTGCCCGGCATCGTCGGGGAGTGCGGCGGCCAGGCCATGTGCGCCACCTGCCACGTCTACCTCCGCCCCGGCGCCGAGGAGCTTCCGCCGATCGGTGAGGACGAGGACGAGATGCTCGACTGCACGGTGGCCGAGCGCACCGACCGGTCCCGGCTGGGCTGCCAGGTCACGGTCACCGGAGACCTGCAGGACCTCGAGGTCGACGTTCCCGCCGAGCAGGTGTGACCATGAACGCCGAGCACAGCCGGCCCGGGGTCGTCGTCGTCGGCGGCGGCCACGCCGGCCTGCAGGCCGCCGAGTCCCTGCGTACCGAGGGCTACGAGGGCCCCGTCACGGTGGTCGTCGACGATCCCCACCCGCCCTATCAGCGGCCGCCTCTGTCCAAGGACTACCTCGGCGGCCAGGACGCGGCACCCCTGCCCCTGCGCGGCCCCCGCTTCGCCGAGGAGCACCGAATCTGCCTGCGCACCGGCGTGAGCGCCACCGGGATCGACCGGCAGCGGCGCACCGTCCACCTCGACACCGGCGAGGAGGTGCCCTACACGCACCTGGTCCTGGCCACCGGTGCCGCCAACCGGCGGCTCACCTGCCCGGGTGCGGAGCTGGACGGTGTCCACGGCCTGCGCACCCTGGCCGACGCCCAGCGGCTGAACGCCGAGCTGGCCGCAGCCCGCCGGGTCGTGGTCGTCGGGGCCGGGTTCATCGGCCTCGAGTTCGCCGCCGGCGCCCGGGCCCGCGGACTGACGGTCACCGTCCTGGAGTTCGCGCCACGGCCGATGGGCCGGGCCGTCAGCCCCGTCACCGGGGACTGGTTCGCCCAGGCCCACATGGCCTCGGGCGTCGACCTGCGCCTGGGCGAGGGCATCGACCGGTGCGAGGGCACCGGCCGCGTCGAAGCCGTCGTGTCGAGCACCGGGGACCGGTATCCCGCCGACCTGGTGGTGGTCGGCATCGGCGTGGTGCCCAACACCGCACTGGCCGACGACGCGGGGCTGGAGGTCGACAACGGCGTCGTCGTCGACGCGTCGCTGCGCACCTCCGACCCGGCGGTGCTCGCCGTCGGGGACTGCGCCAGCTTCCCCAGCGTGCACGCCGGCATCCGCAGCCGGCTGGAGTCGGTGCAGAACGCCACCGATCAAGCCCGCCACGCCGCCCGCACCATCCTGGGCCGCAGCGCCGACTACACCGACCTGCCGTGGTTCTGGAGCCAGCAGGGACCGTGGAAGCTGCAGATCGCCGGGCTGTACCGGGCCGGTGACCACACCGTGGTGCGCGGAGACCCCACCGCCGGGAAGTTCTCCGTCTACTGCTTCCGCGACCGCGCCCTGGTCGCCGTGGAGTCGATCAACCGCCCCGCCGACCACATGGCGGCGCGCAAGCTCATCAATGGGCAGGTGCCGCTGACGCCCGCACAGGCCGCCGATCCCGCCCTTGATCTCAAAGCCGTCGCCCACGCCGCCACGATCGCGGCCTAGAACCGGCCCGGCCAGCCCAGAAACGAGACCCGCACCATGCCCGAGAACCCCAGCCGTGACCCCGGCGCCAACCAGCGGCGCGTCGTCGCCGCCACCATCGTGGGCACCACGATCGAGTGGTACGACTTCTTCATCTACGCCACGGCCGCCGGACTGGTCTTCGCCCAGCTGTTCTTCGAACCGGCCGGGGCCCAGATCGCGCTGCTCCTGGCCTTCGCCTCCGTCGGCATCTCCTTCCTCTTCCGCCCCCTCGGGGCCTTCCTGGCCGGCCATTTCGGCGACAGGATCGGCCGCCGGGCCATCCTGGTCATCACCCTGCTCCTGATGGGCGGGGCCACCTCGGCCATCGGGCTCCTGCCCACCTACGAGACCGCCGGTGTGGCCGCCCCGATCATCCTGCTGCTGCTGCGGATCCTCCAGGGTGTGTCGGCCGGCGGCGAATGGGGAAGCGCCGTGCTGATGGCCGTCGAGCACGCCCCGGCCCGCCGGCGCGGACTCATGGGGGCCTGTCCCCAGATCGGCGTGCCGCTGGGGATGCTGCTCGCCTCCGGCGTCATGGCCCTGATGACGGGGTGGATCGCACCGGGCGAAGCATTCCTCGCCTGGGGCTGGCGGGTGCCGTTCCTGCTGAGCATCGTGATGATCGCCGTCGGCTACTTCGTCCGCCGCTCCGTGGACGAGTCCCCCGTCTTCGAGCAGATCGCCGCCCGCAAGCAGCAGACCAGAGTGCCGATCGCCGAGCTGTTCCGCAAGCACTGGATCCTGGTCCTCCTCGCCGCCCTGGTCTTCGCCGGCAACAACGCCGCCGGCTACATGACCACCGGCGGGTTCATCACCAGCTACGCCACCGACCCGAGCGGACCGGTGGGGCTGGATCGCACCCCGGTGCTGCTGGCGGTGACCGCCAGCGCGGCGCTGTGGCTGGTCTTCACCCTGCTCGGAGGGTGGCTGTCCGACCGGATCGGACGCCGCAGCACCTACTTCGTCGGCTACGGATGCCTGATCCTGGCGACGTTCCCGCTGTTCGCCCTGGTCGACACGGGCCGGATCGAGACGCTCTTCCTCGGGCTGGCGCTCTTCACCGTCGGGCTGGGCCTGACCTACGGCCCCCAGGCCGCGTGGTACTCGGAGATCTTCCCCGCCCCGGTCCGCTTCTCCGGGGTGTCGATCTCCTACGCCCTGGGCGCGATCCTCGGTGGGGCCTTCTCTTCGCTCATCGCCCAGGCGCTGGTCCAGGCCACCGGCGGGACCACCGCGGTCGCCGTCTACCTCGTCGGCATGGCCGCCCTCGGCATCCTGGCCACCAGCCTGCTCCGCGATCGCAAGGGCATCGACCTGGGCATCGACAACCAGGCAGCCCAGGAGCAGGGAGCCACGATCCTGGAGCGTGCGCGACCCTCCGCGGACCGGGCGGACGTGCCGGCCGTCCCGTGAGGCCGCGGGCCACGGTGGGGCGGTTCGGGGCACCCGGTGCGTCCCGCCGCCGTCGGCCGCCGTCGACGCCACGGACCGAGGGCCCCGCCATTCCGCGGTGCAGGAACATCCCGGGTGCCGCATCCGGGAGGCCGCCCGGGGTCAGGCTGTGCCGGTGCTGTCCCGCCGCCGGTGGCGCAGGTCGACGACGCCCACGGCGAGAGCGCAGAGGATGATGAGCCCGATCAGCCCGAAACCGGCGGTGATGGCCTGGGCCCAGTCCGAGCGGGGCAGCACGGTGAAGGACACCGCGGTGATGACGGCGATGCCGATGGAGGTGCCGATGCGCTGACCCGTCTGCATGATGCCGCCGGAGCTGCCGGCGTACTCCAGGGGGACCTCGGCCAGGGTGAGGGTCTGGTTGGGGCTCACCACCGCGCCCTGTCCCAGCCCGACGAAGGCAAGGGTGGCCAGCAGCCACCACTCACTGCCGATCCCGTGGTCCTGCAGCTCGATGACGAGCACGCTCAGCGCGAGGCCGAGCAGCACGCTGAGCATCCCGCCCACCACGACCTTCCGGCCGAGCCGGAGCACGTGACGGCCGGCCCAGTTCGCCGCCAGGGCGCTGGCGAGGGCGTTGGGCAGCCCGATCAGCCCGCTCTCCAGCGCGGTGTGCCCCAGCCCCTGCTGCATGTACAGGGCCAGGAGCACCCACACACTGGTGACGCCGAGGAAGTAGAGGCCGATCAGGGTCGAGCCGGAGGAGAAGCTGCGGACCCGGAAGATCGCCAGATCGACCATCGGACTGTGCCCGCCGGCCTTGTACCGGCGCTCCCAGCGCACCCACACCAGCAGGAGCGCGGCACCGACCGGCAGCAGCGCCCACCACCAGGCCGAGACCGCGGCCCTCGCCTCGATGAACGGCAGCAGCAGGGCCAGGACCGCCAGCCCCAGCAGGAGGGCCCCCACGGGGTCCAGCTCGGACAGCGCCTTTCCCGCCGTGCGTCCGCGGGGAGGCTTCAGCAGCGGCCGCGGGAACCACGCCAACGCCAGGGCCAGGGCGAGCAGGCCCACCGGCACGTTGACGAAGAACATCCAGCGCCATCCGTCGGCAGTCCCGCCCAGGTGGATGAGCAGGCCGCCGAGCAGCGGCCCGACTCCCACGGAGATGCCCACCATGCTGCCGAACATGCCGAAGGCCCTGCCCCGCTCCGGCCCGCGGAAGTACTGCTGGATCATCCCCACACCCTGCGGATTGAGCAACCCCGAGCCGAGGCCCTGGACGAACCGGGCGACGGTGAGCACCACCGGGTCGCCGGCGAACCCGGCCGCCAGCGAGGCGAGGGTGAAGATGACGACACCGAGGATGAACAGGAATCCGCGGCCGAAGATGTCCCCGGCTCGACCTGCTGCCACCAGCACCACCCCGAAGGTGAGCGCGTACCCGGAGAGCACCCACTGGATCTGGGCCTGACTGGCTCCCAGACCCTGTTGGATCGACGGCAGGCCGACATTGACGATGCTCACCCCCACCAATGACATGAAGACGGCCACGAGCAGCACCGCCAGGACGCGCCACCGATCCGGACCGGGCTCGGCCGCGCCCCGCGCCTCGTGCCCTGAGCGCATGCGCTGGGTCGACGTTCCCTGGGCCGATGTTTTCTGGGCCGATGTTCCCTGGGTGGCAGTCCCTGCCGGCCTGTCGGCAGGACACCCGATCGCGTCGGCAGCAGCGTCCGCATCGGAGCGCGAGCGAGGGTCCATGCCGCAACCACAGTCCTTCCGGGGGTACTCCACTCAGCAGGGGGTCTGCCCAGCGTAGACCCGCGGCCGGAACCTGCAGGCCGGCGTACCGCGCCACGGCAGCACCCGAGCGACCCGGTGGACCACGCATCGGCGCATTCCCGCGGTCTCGCACCGGACGGTGGATGCCGGAGCGCCGTCCTCGGGGGCGTCGCGCGTTCGCCACCCGGGCGCTGCGGGGCTCGCAGAATCTTAGGGAATCTTGAGGATTGCGCAACGCGAGCGAAAGGTGCAGCAGAGATCCTGAGCGGAGGCAGGACATCGGATGCGGCTCGGGGCGGGGCCCTGGGGCGTACCGGGGAGATCGGGGGAGCCCATGAGTTGGACGGCCAGAGCGGAAGGTTCCGCCCCGGTGGGTGCCGCGGGTGGCGCCCCCCGGCCCCCGGGGTGGGTGGCGGGTCTCGACGCGACCCGCGGGCTGGTGCTCATCGGACTGATCTGCGTCGACGTCCTGCCCCAGGCCGTCCGCGGGGCCCACGGGGCGAGCTGGGTGTCCCTTGTCCTCCCGGGGTCTGCGGCGGCGCTGGTCGCCCTGCTGGCCGGGGTGGGGCTGGCGCTCGGCTGCGGGGGCCGGTTCCCGCACGAGGGCCGGTGGCTGGCCGCCGACCGGTTGGGGACGGCTGTGCGGGCCGTGCTGGTCGGCGGGGTGGGCCTGGGGGCCGGGGCGCTGCTGCCCGAGGACGTCCCGGCGGGCGAGGTCCTGGTCTGCTACGGGCTGCTCTGTCTGCTGGCGATCCCGTTCCTGCACCTGTCGGCGAGGGCCCTGTTCCTCGGCGCGGCGGTCTGCTGGGTCGTGGGTCCGCTGCTGGTGGCGGCCCTGCGGGCGCTGCTGCCCGCAGCCACCTCCTCCACTGCGGTCGCCGGCGTGCTGGAGGAGCCCGCGGGGGCCGTCGCACCGCTGCTGCTGACCGGTACCTCCCCGGCTCTGCCGTATCTGGCCTGTCTGCTGGCCGGGCTGGGCCTGGGGCGGGTGCGCCTGCGCGACAGGGGGATCCAGCTGCGGCTGCTGGCGGTGGGCGCGGGACTGGTCGTCACCGCCCCGCACGTCGGCCGCCCGCTGGGGACGGTCGCTGCCGGTCTGGGGGCGGGTCTGCTGGTGCTGGGAGGCTGTCTGCTGCTCTCGAGGGTGTCCGGGGCATGGGCGCTGCCGCTGTCGGCGATGGGCGCGATGGGTCTGACCCTGTACACCACCCACCTGGTGATGCTGTCCGTGGGGCTCCGCACCGACCCGTCCTTCCCCTGGTACCTCCTCCACCTGGTGGTCGCAGCGCTGCTCGCCCTGCACTGGCGCCGGGCACTGGGGCGAGGACCGCTGGAGCGGGCGGTCGAGGCGAGCGTGCACGCGACCCGCCGCGCCGTGCTCCGCCGCTCCCACCAAACATAAGCACGGGAGATGAGCACCGGGCAGGAGCACCGGGCAGGAGCACCGGGCAGGAGGGGCCGCCCCCGGCCGTGCTCACCACCGAGGGGCCCACCCTGACGGCTCCGGAGACCACCCCGACATATTTCAAGCGGCGCTTCCGGCCCGGCCTCCCGTTCACTAGGGTCGGCTGCGGGCGAACGCATAGACCCCGCCAGTGCGCCGTCCGCCCCTCCCGAGGTCCTCGCCGTGCAGTAGCACGGCCGGTTCCCCTCGGGTCCCCGTGCTTCCACGGACTCCGTGACGGAGTCGGGAGACCGGGAAACGGAGCACTCCACCGGACCTCTCACGCCTGCGTGGGGGCAACGGCCCAGCACACCACTACAACGACGTAGGGAAGCGCCATGACCACAGCACCCAGCATCCACTCCGGAACGACACCACCGGCACGGCCGGCTCCGCAGGAGATCGACGGCACCAGCCGGGCGACCCGGACCAGGCCCGCCGACCTCGGGGTCGAGAACCTCCGGCGTTCCCCGTACCGGTGGAGCGTCGAGCGGGAACGTCCCGAGGACGACGAGGCGGTCATCACCGCGGTGCTGGCCACCGTCACCCACCGGTCCTTCCGGGAGCGTCCCGAGGACGACGAGGTGATCCTCACCTACACGAGCGAGCCCGCCTGCCGGCACATGAGGTGAGGCCCGCGTGCGCGCTGCTCGGGCCACGCCGTCGCTCGAGCGGCGTGCACCGGCCGGGTGCTCGACCAGCGCGTCGCCGCAGTCCTCGCCCAGCCCGTCGACGAGAGTGAAGAACCCCTAGGACGGGCCCGCACCTGCGACGACGCCCGCCCGCCGGGACCCTGAGATCGGCGTGGGCCCGGCCGGAGCCGTCCGCCGAGCACCCTGCGCGGGGCCGGCGGGCGGCTCCGGCGGTGCCTCAGCACCGTCATGGCTGCGCCAGGTGGGTGTGCATGCGCACGCCTTCACCGTTGAAGATGCTGAGCGCCTGTGCGGGGTGCCTGCCCGCGGCGCTCATCGCATGGGGCACGTGGGTGTCGAACTCGGCGGCTTCGCCGCGGACGAGGACCAGGTCCTGCTCGCCCAGCCGGAGCCGGAGCCTGCCCGTGAGCACGTAGAGCCACTCGTACCCGTCGTGCACCCGCAGCTCCGGCAGCGTGTCGACGGGCCGGTAGGTGATCTTGTAGGTGTGGATGGCGGCCCCTTCGGGGGCGAGGGGGGCAATGGTGAGCCCGTCGCGACGAACGACCGGGCGGCGCACCCTGGGATCGCGGGCCTCGGGCTGCAGGAGGTCGTCGATGCGGATCCCGAGCTGCCGGGTCAGGGGCACCAGCAGCTCCAGCGAGGCCTGGCGCTTCCCCGACTCCAGCCTCGACAGGGTGCTCGTGGACATGCCGGCCTGTGCCGCCAGGTCCTCCAAGGTCAGGCCCCGGGCGCGGCGTGCCGCCCGCAGCCGCGGCCCGACCTGCTCCAGTTCCCCGCTCACCATGTCTCCTCACGTCCTACCGGCTTGCCACCATTTTGCCATTTCTGCAAGAAGCTTTGCCACAGATCGGGCCTGTTGCGCAGACTCGGTCCATGGACGAGATGCAGTGGGATGTCATGGTGATCGGTGGCGGTGCGGCGGGACTGAGCGCCGCCCTGCTCCTGGGGCGGGCGCGCCGGCGCACGCTGGTGGTCGACGCGGGGAGTCCCCGCAATCGGTTCGCCGAGCACATGCACGGGGTGCTCGGCATGGAGGGGGTGTCGCCGGCCGAGCTGCTCGAGCGCGGACGGGCCGAGGCCTCGGCCTACGGAGTGCAGATCGTCCCCGGGGCGGTGCAGCGGGTGGATCCGACCGGGACCGGGGTCGAGGTGACGCTGGACGACGGTGAGTCGGTGCAGGCCCGGATGGTGATCGTGGCGACCGGGATGACCGACGAGCTGCCCGTGATCCCGGGGCTGGCGGAGCGGTGGGGCAGCACCGTGCTGCACTGCCCCTACTGCCACGGCTGGGAGGTCGCCGATCAGCACCTCGGTGTGCTCACGACCTCACCGCTGGGGCTGCACCAGGCCCAGCTCGTGCGGCAGTGGAGCGACACGGTGACCGTGTTCACGGCGGGACTCGGGCCCCTGGACGCGGCCGCCGAGAACCGGCTGCGGTCCCGTGGCATCGGCCTCGTGGCCTCCCCGGTCGTCGAGATCCTCGGTGGCTCCGAGGCCGTCGACGCGGTGCGCACCGCCGACGGCGCGCTGATCGCGGTCGACGCCCTCTTCACGGCCGGCGCCCCGCGGCCGCACACCGCGTTCCTCGACCATCTCGGCCTCGCCACGACGGACACGCCGATGGGCCGGTTCCTGGCCGTGGACGGGACGGGCCGGACCAGCAACGAGCGCATCTGGGCGGTCGGCAACGTCACCGATCCGGTCCTGACCGTCCCCATGTCCATCGGCGCGGGCGCCCGCACCGGCGGAGCTGTGAACGCGGCCCTGGTCACCGAGGACTTCGACCGCTCCGCCGCCCCCGACCGGGCGGCGGAGCCGGCCCCGGGTGAGTACTGGGAGCACCGCTACAGCTCCGCCGAGCGGATGTGGTCGGGGCGCGTCAACCAGGTCCTCGCCGAGATAACCGCGGACCTGGTGCCGGGCCGTGCCCTGGACCTGGGGTGCGGCGAGGGCGCGGACGCGATCTGGCTTGCCCAGCACGGCTGGACGGCCACCGGCATCGACATCTCCGGCACCGCGATCCGGCGGGCCACCGAGGCCGCCCGTGCCGCGGGGGTCCCCGCCGAGCGCATCTCGTTCGTCGCCGCCGATCTCTCGACCCTGGGCGAGGGCGGCAGGTACGACCTGGTCACGGCCAGCTTCCTGCACTCGCCGGTCGCCCTGCCGCGCACCGAGATCCTGCGGGCCGCGGCACGCCACGTCGCACCGGGCGGGCACCTGCTGATCACCGGCCACGCCGCCGCTCCCGCCTGGGCGGACCTGCCTCCGGGGCACGAGCCGCGGTTCCGCACGCCTGCCGAGGAGATCGAGGACCTGGGCCTCGACCCGGAGCGGTGGGCGGTCCGCGTCGCCGAGACCCGCCCTCGGCAGGTCACGGATCCGCAGGGCAGGCCGGCGAGCCTCGACGACGCGGTCGTGCTCCTCCAGCACCACCAGCACCACCCAGCGGGTGTGGCTGCGGGATCCGGTGAGCGGCGCCGCTGACACAGGGCGGAGCTCGAGCGCGTCGTCGTGTCCGGGCCCGCGGACACCGATACCCGCACGCACCGCCGCGCCCCCGGCCACGGGCCGGGGGCGCCGTGACCTGGGCGTTTCTCTGTGTCCGTCGGTGAACACGCTTTTGCATGCACAGTTGAGAACCGCACGCCCGGAGTGCTCAGGTGGGGAGGACAGGGCCGAGATCGGGTGGGGACGCCGGCCGGCGGGGGGCTCTGCAGGCGGAGCGGGTACGCCAAAAGATGTGGGCGGGACGCAGTGCGCCGCCCACGGCGCCTCGTCGGGGGCCGGGAAGCAGTCCCCGGGACCGTGGGACCCGCCCGGGCGGCGAGCGGAGAGGAGCCACAGGGACATGGTCTTCGCCGGGATGCTGCTGCTGCTGACGGCGGCCCTGCTGCTCGTCCTCCTCCTGGCCCGTGCCACCGTGCTCGAGACGGTCCGCTTCCAGCGGCTCACCGCGATGGCGGTGCTGGGTCTGATCGTGGTCGCCGCGGCGATGTTCGCGGCCGGCCTCCTCGTGACCGGTGGTGCGGTCCTCGGGCTGCTCTGAGCGTGTCTCCGACGGCCGCGGTCAGGAGGCGTTCCCGGCAGGCCGGGGCCTTGGCCGGAGCGAACCCGGAGGGCGCCCAGGTGCTCTCCGGGCCGTCGCGGTCTCCCGGCACGGAATCACCTCGATCGGGTGATGCCGGCCGACCGGGGGAGGCGGACAGTGGTGGTGATGGTCAACCCGTCCTGCGGGGAGCCTGCAGGACACCTACCGGAGGGAACAGTCATGGCGACCACCACGTTCGACCGGGACACCGGCCGACAGGACCACAGCCGCGGCGCGGTGGCCGGGACGGCCGCTGCCGGCGTCTTCCTGGCCCTGGTCGGGATCCTGCACGTGCTCCAGGGTCTCGTGGCGCTCTTCAACGACGAGTTCTACGTGTACGGCGAGGAGTACATCTTCACCTTCGACATGACCGGGTGGGGCTGGACCCACCTCATCGCCGGCGTCGTGCTCGCCGTGACCGGCTTCGCCCTGATCCAGGGAGCGCTGTGGGCGCACACGCTCGCGGTCGTCCTCGCGGGTCTGAGCATCGTCGTCAGCTTCCTGTGGATGCCCTTCTACCCGCTGTGGAACATCGTCGTCATCGCCTTCGACGCCTTCGTGATCTGGGCGGTCACCACGCGCAGACGGGAACTCACCCGCTCCTGAGCAGCGTCACGGGCCGGCGGCCTCTCCTGGGCCGCCGTTCCGCGCGGGGGCGGTCAGGGGCTGAGCGAGGTGAGCACTCCGGTGAGCACCAGGACGAACAGCAGCAGGGCTCCTTCGGTGTGCAGCGCCGAGCGCAGGTCGTCCCGGGCCGCCGGATCGGAGCGGGCGCGCACCCGGGGGAGGAGCCTCCAGCGGTTCCAGGCGGCGACACCGACCACGCCGGCGACGACGAGGACCTTGAGCAGCAGCAACCGGCCGTAGCCGGTGGTCACCAGGGCCTCGGCGTCGCCCAGGATCCGCCACCCCAGGATCACACCGGCGACCGTGAGGGCCAGCACCGTCCCGGCGGCCACGGTGGAGAACCGCACCAGGGTGGCCGTGGCCTGGTGGACCGGGAGGTCCCGGGCCTGTCCCAGCACGGCGAGCAGCCCCAGGATCCCACCGATCCAGACGACCCCGGTGGCCACGTGCACCGCGTCGGCGGTGACCACCAGCCAGCTCGGCGCGACGGCGCGGCTGTGGCCCACGACCACCAGCGAGGCGACGGCCAGGGCCACCCCGCCCAGCGCCAGCCGGCCGGCCGGAGCGGCCCGGTCGCCCGCGGCACGGGGGAGGGCGCCCACGGCCACGACCGTGCCGACGCCGGTCATGGCCGCGGCCACCGCGGCGTCGGAGCCGATCGCGGTGCGCCACAGGCCCGGGTCGGCCAGGGCTGTCAGGGTGGCTCCGCTCTGCCACATCACCGTGGCCGGGACGGAGGACACGGCCCCGGCCGCCGCCGCGGCGGCCCCCAGGCCGGCCAGGGCGCGGACCCGCCGGCGGCTGCCCGGCGCCGTGCCGGGCGGGGCGGCCAGCAGCAGGAGGTCGAAGACGACCAGACCGGCCGCGGCGAAGATCCCGAGGTAGACCAGCGTCTGGGCGGCGTGGTGGGCCACCAGCGCGCCGTGCGCGGCCGCCGGGGCGCCGTGCCCGGTGGGCGGCGTCGCCGGGGCGCCGATCGAGAAGGTGAAGGACCCGGAGATCGGGTGCCCGTCGGCCGAGGGCACCCGCCAGGTCACCCGGTGGGTGCCCTCGGCCGCGAGGGGCGCGGCCGGGGTGACGGCCACGGTGGAGTCGAGGGCCTGGACGTCCACCGGGAGGGGCTCGCCGGAGGGGCCCGCCGCCTCGATGCCCTCGGCCGTGGCGCCGACGGGCTCGGTGAAGGACATCGTGACCGTGCGCGGCGGCTTCTCGAGGACCCGGGCGTCGGCCGGATCGGTGTCCGGCTGCTCCGTGTGGGCCGCGGCGGCCGGTGCGGCCAGGAGCGTCAGCAGCATCGCGGTCAGGGCGGTGAGGAGGGCCAGGACCATCCGGGGGGCCCTCCGCTCCTCGCTGCGAGGGCCCGGTGTGGCCCGGCCCGTCCTGGTCGACTGCATGGGTCGAACCCTAGTCGGCCGGACGGGCGCGGGGACGCCGCACCGGTTTTCCGCCGCGGCGTCACCCCCGGTAGGTTTCGGACCAGGGGCTCAGGCGGTGTGCCGGCCCGGGGCAGGGGGCAGCAGTGGAGGACAACCGATGAGCCGGCGCGCGGCAGCGTGCTGGCTCCGGTCGCTGCTGGTCACCGCCGTCGTCGTCTCCCTGGCCGCCGCCGGACACCTGGCTGCCGGCGGCGCTCTTCCCCCCGCCCTGCCGATGCTGGGGCTGGGCGTGGGCCTGCTGGGCCCCGTGGCCTGGGTGGCCAGGCGGACGCTGAGCCTGCCCCGCGTGCTCGTGCTCCTGGGAGTCACTCAGATCGGGCTGCACGAGGTCTTCACCGCCTGGTCGACCCCCGCGGACTGCCCTGCCGGTGGCCACGGCCACCACATGCCCCCCGCACCCGGCCAGTCCTGCCTGCCCGGGGGCGTCCCCGGGATGGGCCACCACGGCCTGGACGAGTTCGGCGCGGCCATGCCGGCCGGTCACCTGGCGGCGGTGGTGCTCACCGCCGTGGCGATCTCGACGGCGGAGAACGCCCTGGAGTGGGCGCTCGCCTGGCTGCGGCCCCTGGTCGCTGTGCCGCACCCACCCCGTCTGCCCCTGGGGTTCCGGCCGGGGGACCTTCCCCCGGCGGAGCGCCCCGTGCTGAGACGGCGAGGGCTGCGGCGGGATCGGGTGCGCGGGCCGCCCGTGCCGCGGGCGCCGGGGGGAACCTGCTGGGGATGACCCCGGCGGGGCGGTCCCGGGCGCCCGCCTGCCGTTGACCCCACGACTCCTCCTGCGCCGCCGTGTCCCGGCGGCGCGCACGAAAGGCCCATCGTCATGACGAACACCACTGCCCCGCGCCTGATCACCAGCACGTCCGTCCTGGCCGTCGCCGCCGGGCTGACGGCCCTGGGACTGTCTCCCGCCGCCGCCCACGTCTCGGCCACCTCCACCTCCACCGCCGCGGAGGGCTACGCCCAGGTCACGTGCTCCGTGCCCAACGAGTCCGACACCGCCTCCACGAACAAGCTGGAGCTCACCCTGCCCGAGGACACCCCGTTCGCCTCGGTGCGGACCAAGCCCGTGGAGGGCTGGAGCGCCGAGGTCACCGAGGAGCAGCTGCCGGAACCGGTGCAGATCGGGGAGGGCGCCATCACCGAGGCGCCCGCCACCATCACCTGGACGGCGGACAAGGAGCACGCGATCGAGCCGGGCCAGTTCCAGACCTTCACCATCTCGGTCGGCCCGCTCCCCGAGGAGGGGACCACCCTGCTGCTGCCGGTGACCCAGTCCTACACCGACGGCCGCTCCGTGGCCTGGGACCAGCCCATGGCCGAGGGGGAGGCCGAGCCCGAGCACCCGGCACCGTCCCTGACCACCACCGCCGCCGAGGCCGACGGCCACGGGCACGGCACCGACGACAACGCCGGGGCTGCCACCGCGGCCGAGGAGGCCTCCACCCAGGGGTCCGTCGGCACGGGGCTGGGCTGGGCCGGACTGGTCGCCGGGCTGCTGGGGCTGCTCGCCGGGGTCGTCGCCCTGGTGCGCACCCGCCGCCGCGGCTGACCCGCGCCCGGCGCGGTCCGGGACGGCACCCCGCGAGGCGCGGAAGCGCCCCGCAGGGGTGCCGTCCCGGTCGGGTCCGCTGCGCCGGCCGGTCCCGGGGCACCGCTCCGGGACCGGGCGGCGCGGCCCCCAGGTGCGCTCAGAGCGTGCCCTGCTCCTCCGACCCGGCCGGCAGCGGTGCCATGGTGGTGACGACGACGGGCTGGGCGGTCAGGCCCTCGATCAGCGTGTTCAGGCGTGCGACCGCCGGCCCGGCGGCGTGGGCCGCGAGGTCGCGCTCGGACGCCCACTTCTCGAGCATCACGATCGATCCGTCCGCGGCGTCGTGGAGCGCGTAGAGCAGGCATCCCGGTTCGTCGTGGACCGCGGGAACGGCCGTCCGCAGGGCCTCGACGAGACGGTCCCGGGAGCCGGGGGCGGGGGTGAAGACTGCGGTGACGACAACGGTCATGATGCTGTCCTTCCGGACGACGGTGGATGGCCGAGCTGGCTGGAGCGCCCACGGTAGCGCATCGGACGGGAAGCCCCGTCCGCCCGCACGCGCCGCCGGGCCCGGACGTGCCGCCGGGCCCCGACGTGCCGTCCTTCCCGGGTGCCCCGTCGACCTGGCGCGGACAGCAGGGCAGACTGCTGTCCGGGAGCACTGCGCTGTTGTGCCACGACCGGGGAGGACACCCATGGACCACCGCCACCTCGTCGTCGGTGCCGGGCCCGTCGGCCGGGCACTGGCGCACCAGCTCGTCGACCGCGGTCACGAGGTGACCGTCGTGACCCGATCGGGCTCGGCCGCCGTGCCCGGCGCCCGGTCGCCGGCGCTCGACGCCTCCGACGAGGACGCCCTGACCCGGGCGGCGGAGGGCGCCGGGGTGCTCTACAACTGCGCCAACCCCGGCGACTACACCCGGTGGGGAAAGGTCTGGCCGCCGCTGGCGTCCGCGCTGCTCGCCGCCGCCGAGCGCACGGGAGCCGTCTACGCGATGACGGGCAACCTGTACCCCTACGGCCCGGTCGACGGGCCGATGCACGAGGGGCTGCCGGACGCCGCGACGGATGCCAAGGGCCGGCTGCGGGCGGCGATGTGGCGCGCCGCCCGCACCGCCCACGACGAGGGGCGGGTACGGGTGGTCGAGGTCCGGGGATCCGACTACATCGGCCCGGGGGTCGGCTCGAACGGGCACATCACGCGCGTGCTGCCCGCGGCGCTGCGGGGCCGGCCGGTCACGGTGCTGTTCGCCAAGGACCAGCCGCACACCTTCACCAGCCCCGCCGACGTGGCGCGGCTGCTCGTCGCGGCGGCCGAGGACGACACCGCGCACGGGCGGGTGTGGCACGTGCCCAGCAATCCTCCCCGCACGCAGGAGCAGGCGCTGACCGATGTCCTGCGCGCTGCGGGCAGGCCGCCGGTCAAGGTGCGGGTGCTGCGCGATCCCGCGCTGGCCGGCATCTCCCTGGTCGTCCCCGTGCTGCGGGAGATGCGCGCCCTGTCCTACCAGTGGGACCGGCCCTACGTGCTCGACGACGCGGCCGCCCGCCGGCACTTCGACCTCGAGCCCACGCCGTGGGACGAGGTGTGCCGCAGCACCGCGCACGGCGTGCCGGACGGGCGCTGAGACCTCCGGACCGCCCCTGGGGCCCGTCACGCAGCCGTGCGGTGCCGTGCCCGCGTCCCGTGGGCGGGGGACCTCGGCCGCTGCTCCGGGGCCGTGGGCGGGGCGGAGCGGACGTGGCGGTGTCCGGCTCCGGGCGCGGGGCGTCGAGGTGCCCGGTGCCGGGCGGCCCCGTTGGGGAGGTCTGCGCCGCGCGAACGCGGCCCCGGCCGCAGCTCGCCGGCGGGAGCGCGCCGGGCGGGCGCGGCGGACCTCCCTTGTGGGGACACTCGCCGGTTTCCCCTCTCCGTGTGCCTTCGCACATGATGAAGTGGGTGTGCGACGCCGTCCCACACCGGTTGCTCCTGATCTTGTCCCCGGGATGGCCACGGGTGGTTGCGCGGACAGGGGAAGGACGCCACGGATGAATCCTGCGGTGCTGCAGACCGAGGACCTGGTGAAGACCTACGGCCACGGCCCCCACGCCTTCACGGCCCTCCGCTCGGTGAGCCTGGCGATCGAGGCGGGGGAGTCGGTGGCGATCGTGGGCAAGTCCGGGTCGGGCAAGTCCACCCTGATGCACCTGCTGGCCCTGCTGGACGCGCCGACCTCCGGGTCGGTGGCGGTGCGGGGCCAGGACGCCGGGTCCCTCTCGGTCCGGGAGCTCAACGCCCTGCGCAACACGATGTTCGGGTTCGTGTTCCAGCAGTTCTTCCTCACCCCGGGGCAGACGGTGCTGGAGAACGCGGTGCTGCCCCTGAAGATCGCCGGGGTGCCCCGGGCGGAGCGGCGCCGCCGCGGACTGGCGGTGCTGGAGCGGCTGGAGATGGCGGAGAAGGCGGCCAGCCGGGCCACCGACCTGTCCGGGGGCCAGAAGCAGCGGGTGGCGATCGCCCGGGCACTGGTCAACGACCCGTCCGTGATCTTCGCCGACGAGCCCACGGGAAACCTCGACTCGGCCACCGGTGCCGTGGTCCAGGACATCCTCTTCGAGCTCTACCGCGAGCGGGGCATCACCGCGGTGATCGTCACCCACGACGCGGAGCTGGCTGCACGCTGCGACCGCCAGGTGCACCTGCGCGACGGGCTGATCGTGGAGGCCCCGGCTTCCGTGCCGGCGGACCCGCTCGAGGCCGTCGTTCCCGCCGACCGGGACGAGGTCGCCCTCGGGGTCTCCGGAGGCGCCCGGTGACGTGGACCGACATGGTCGGCTCGGCCGTGGCCAGCACCTTCCGGGGCCGGACCCGCACGCTGCTGACCGTGGTGGCGGTCTTCATCGGCGCGCTGACCCTGACGCTGACCTCGGGCATGGGCACCGGGGTGAACCGCTACATCGACCAGACCGTGGCCGCCTTCGGCGACACGGACGCGCTGTACGTGCAGAAGTCCCAGCCGCTGCTGGAGCTCTCCACCGGCACCGGCCCACGGGCCTACGACCCGGAGGACACCCAGGTCGCCACGGGCTTCGGGGTCTCCTTCGCAGGGCTCACCGAGGAGGACGTCACCACCGTGGAGGACACCCCCGGTGTCACCGAGGTGCACCCGGTGTACAACGTGGTCCCCACCTATCTGCGCGCCGACGGGGCGAGGTTCCAGCTCGCGCTCGGCATCCCGGTCGACGGCGAGGGCCTGCAGGTGGTCGCCGGAGCCACTGCCGCGGACGGGGCGGACGAGCTCGCGATCCCCGACAGCTGGGTCGCCGACCTGGGGTTCGCCTCGGCGGAGGACGCGGTCGGGGAGGTCCTGGAGGTGGTCATGACGAACATGGCCGGGACGGAGCAGGCCTTCGAGGCCACGGTCTCGGGGGTGACCCAGGCCAACCTGGCCGGGGTCGCGATGAATCCGCTGCCCTCGACCTCCTTCAACGAACGTCTCTACGCCTACCAGATCAGCGGGGGGCCGGAGGAGGTGGCGGCCAGCTACATCATGGCGCGCGCCGTCATGGACGATCCCGCGCAGGCTCCCGCGGTGCAGGAGCGGCTGGAGGAGGCCGGCATGGTCGCCTCCACGGTCGAGGACCAGCTCGGGATGTTCCGCACCGTGATCGACGCCGTGATCTGGATCCTCAACACGTGCGCGGTGATCGCCCTGCTGGCGGCGAGCCTGGGCATCGTCAACACGCTGCTGATGTCCGTGCAGGAGCGCATCCGCGAGATCGGGCTGATGAAGGCCCTGGGCACCAGCGGGGCGAAGGTCTTCGGGCTGTTCTCCCTGGAGGCGGTGTTCATCGGCCTCCTCGGCGCGGTCCTCGGCGTGACCACCGCGGTGGTGGCCGGGTCCTGGGTGGCCCGGTGGCTGGCCGAGGGGTTCCTGGCGGGGCTGCCGGGGCTGTCCCTGTTCGTCTTCCGGGCTCCGGAGATCGCACTGATCGCCGTGGCCGTGCTCACGATCGCCTTCGCGGCCGGCACGATCCCGGCCGTCCGGGCCGCGGGCAAGGACCCCATCACCGCCCTGCGCCACGAGTGACCGCACCCACCGTCCGGCCGGCACCGTCCCGGAACTCCTCGCCGCGGGCCGAGCGTGCGGGTCAGGTGCGGTAGCAGTAGGAGTCGGAGGAGGCGTCCCCGCCCTGCAGCCGGATCTGGTGGACGCGCAGGCCGCGGAAGTCCTCCTGGTCCAGGAAGAAGTCCTTGTCGATCGACAGGCCGCCGGTGTCGGTGTCGGCGTCGATCTTGGCCATCCAGGCGCCGATCCCGTGCGGGTAGAGCTGGTCGTCCCAGGCCCCGTAGAGCGAGTTGGTCACGTAGACCCGGGTGCCGTCGCGGCTGGTCTCCACCATCTGCGGGCCGCCGCCGAGCCAGGTGTCCGGGGCGGAGGGGTGGGCGGCGCGGTCCCCGATCCCGCCCAGGCGCACGGACCCGGTCTCCCGCGGGTGGGCCGGGTCGGAGACGTCGTACTGCTTGAGCTCCCCGGTGCCCCAGCAGGAGACGTAGAGCCACCGGTCGTCCACGGACAGCGAGATGTCGGTGACCAGCGGCGGCACCGCGCCGAAGGGGCGCAGGAACTCCGGCAGCTTCTCCGCGTCGAGGGGCTCGGCCGGGATGGAGATGACCTTCTCCGCGGTCCAGTCCCCGGCCTCGGTGCGGTGCCAGTGGAAGATCGAGGCCGAGAGGTCCTCGGTGGAGATCACCGCGTCCACCAGCCCCCAGGTCGCCTCCGGGTCGTGGGCCGGACGCAACTCGAGGGCCATCTGGTGCTCGGGCCCCAGCTCCACCCGCTGCAGGTGCCGGCCTTCGGCGAGGTCCCAGAAGTGCAGGGCGTGGCCGTACTCCTGGTTCAGCAGCTGCTCGCCCACGATGCCGTGCTCCACCATCGCCGGGGTGCCCCACTCGCTGGTCACGAGGGTGTTGTGCATCAGGTGCCACCACGCGTCGTAGGCCAGGTGCTGGGGGCCGCGATCGGTCTCCCACCTGCCGATCACGTCGAAGGTGTTGTGGTCGAGCACCGCGATGCCTCCCGGGCCGCCGTCCCCGGAGGCGGCGCCCAGGCAGGAGAGGTACACCCCGTCGGGGCCACAGTGCAGGGTGTGCGGGCGGGAGTAGCCGGCCTTCTCGGCCAGCTCCTCGGCGGTGATCGTCTTGACCACCTTCGGGTTGCGCGGATCGGGGTGGGTGTCGGCGACGTGCACGTCGGAGGACCGCAGCCCGGGCAGCAGCAGGTACCGGCGGGACAGGCCGGTCATGTCGTGGCCCTCGTGCATGAAGGCGCTGCTGCAGGCGTTCCATCCGAAGTGGTGCAGCTCGTCCCCGGTGCCGGGCATGTCCTCCCAGCCGACCACGGTGCCGTAGGACGGCGAGTCCGGGTCGAGGTCGACGACGGTCAGCGCGTCGGGGCGCTGCGCGGTGCGGTCGAAGGCGACCACATAGGCCAGTGTCTCCCGCGGGGCCGCGATGGCCTGGGCCGGGGAGCGGTAGAACGTGGGGTCGGTGGCCGGGGACGTGGCGCCGGTCCCGTCACCGCCGCCGGTGGAGTGGTGGTCGTGGCCGGAGGGGTTCATCGGACTTCCCATGCTGGAGGGCAGGCGGGTGGATGCCGGGTGCTCCGTCCCGGGTCTCCCGAGGAGGGGCGTCCGGCACGGCTCCAGTCTTGCACCCCGGCGGCGAGCAGGCCAGGTCACACGTCGTCCTTCCAGGCCTCGGCTCCGACGTCCAGCCACACGGCGTGGTCGGGCGGCAGCTGCCCGTCGCCGAGCGGGCCGCTGGCCAGCAGCACCTCGGCACCGGCGGGCAGAGGGACCTCGGCGCCGGAGAGGTTGACCAGGCAGCGGAACCCGGCGCCCCGGCCGTAGGCCAGGCACCCGGACGGGGCCTCCGCCCAGGCGAAGTCGGTGGTGGCCAGTCCGGGGTGGGCCCGCCGGATCCGCAGCGCACGCCGGTACAGCTCGAGGGTCGAGCCGTCCACCCCGTCCTGGGCCTCGACCGACAGCTCCCCGAAGTGCTCCGGCTGGGGCAGCCACGCGCCGCCCTCGCCGAAGCCGAAGGAGCCGCCGGACCGGGTCCAGGGCAGCGGGACGCGGGCGCCGTCGCGGCCCTTGAGCCTGTGGCCGGTGCGGTGCCAGACGGGGTCCTGCAGGTGCTCGTGGGGGATGTCGGGCACCTCGGGCAGGCCGAGCTCCTCGCCCTGGTACAGGTAGGGCGAGCCCGGCAGGGCCAGCATCATGAGGGTGGCCGCCCGCGCCCGGTCCAGTCCCAGCCGGGAGTCGAGCACGGGGTGGCGCCCGTCGGCGAGCAGCCACGCGTCCGGGTCGGTGTCCTCGGGCAGGGCCAGGCGGGAGGCGTGACGGGGGACGTCGTGGTTGGACAGCACCCAGGTGAGGCCGCCGCCGGCTCCCGTGTGGCCGGCGAAGGCCTGGTCGATCACGTCCACGAACTGATCCCGGTCCCACCGGGACTTCAGCAGGGAGAAGTCGAAGACCTGCCCGAGCTCGGTGGGGCGGGCGTAGAGCCAGGTCCGCTCGTTGGCCGGGTGCCACGTCTCGGCCACCGCCATCCGCGGGGGGTCGTACTCGTCGAAGACCTGGCGCCACTCCTGGTAGATCGTGTGCACCTCCTCCCGGTCGTAGAGCGGGTCGGTGCCGTCCAGCGGGAGCATGCGGTCCAGGGTGGGCTGGTCGCGCAGCGGGTGGGAGAGGTCCTTCGCCAGGGAGTGGGCCACGTCGACGCGGAACCCGTCCACCCCGCGGTCGGCCCAGAACCGCAGGGTGTCCTCGAAGTACCGGCGCACCTCGGGGTGGTCCCAGTTCAGGTCCGGCTGCTCCTTGGCGAAGAGGTGGCAGTACCACTGACCGTCGTCCACCCGCTCCCAGGCGGGCCCGCCGAAGTGCGAGACCCAGTTCGCGGGCGGGCAGGCGCCGTCGTCGCCGGTGCCGTCCCGGAAGATGTAGCGCCCGCGGGCGGGGGAGCCCGCCGGTGCGGCGAGGGCCTCCTGGAACCAGGGGTGCTGGTCGGAGGTGTGGTTGGGGACGATGTCGACGATGATCCTGATGCCCAGCCCGTGGGCGCCGGCCACCACCCGGTCGAAGTCGTCGAGGGTGCCCAGCCGCGGGTCGACGTCGCGGTAGTCGCTGATGTCGTAGCCGCCGTCGGCCAGCGGGGAGGGGTAGAAGGGGCTGAGCCAGATCGCGTCCACCCCCAGCTCGGCGAGGTACGGCAGGCGGGAGAGCAGCCCGCCCAGGTCCCCGAGACCGTCACCGTCGGAGTCGGCGAAGGACCGGGGGTAGACCTGGTAGACGACCGCCGTCCGCCACCAGTCCGGATCGGGGGCGGCCGGGAGCGGGGCGAGGGAAGAGGACATCGGGACTCCGTCCGTGGAAGAGGGGGAAGGTGCGGCGGCGGGCAGGTGCGGGTGCGGACCGGCCGCGGTGGTCGCCGGCGGTCCGCACCGGCTCAGCCCTTGACCGAGCCGGCGAGCATGGCCTTGACGATGTGGCGCTGGAAGAAGAGGAACACCAGGATCATCGGGGCCATGATGAGCAGGGACCCGGCGTTGAGCAGGACCACGTCGGTGGAGTACTGGCCGACGAAGTTCTGCAGGGCACCGGCCATGGTGCGCTTGGCCGGGTCGTCCATCAGCACGATGGCCAGCAGGAACTGGTTCCAGGTGGAGATGAACATCAGCAGCCCCAGGGAGGCGATCGCGGGCAGGGCCAAGGGCAGGTGGATGGCCCGGAAGGACTGCCAGGTGCTGGCCCCGTCCATGCTGGCGGCCTCGGAGAGCTCGGCGGGTGCGTTGAGGAAGTGGGCGCGCATCCAGAACACGGCGAAGGGCATGTTCAGCCCGATCAGCGGCAGGATCAGCCCCAGGCGGGTGTTGAGCAGGCCCATCTCGCGGATCTGGTAGTACAGCGGGACGATCGTGACCTCGAACGGCAGGGTCAGCCCCAGCAGCAGCAGCACGAAGAGGATCGACCCACCGGGGATGCGCAGCTGGCCCAAGGCGTAGCCGGCCATGGTCGCCAGCAGCACCCCGAGGGGCACCACGCCCAGCACGAGCAGGAAGCTGGAACCGGCCAGGGTGGTGATGTCGGCGACGTTCCAGGCGTCGATGAAGTTGTGCCACTGCGGGTCCGCCGGCCAGCTCAGCCCCAGCGGCACGGACCCCTGGGGCTGCAGGGCGGTGAAGAACATGCTCAGCAGCGGGAAGACGGAGAAGGCCATGGCCAGCAGCAGCAGGGCCACTCCGGGGATCTGGGTGCTTTTGGAGGTTCTCATGCTCACTTCTCCCGGAAGAGCTTCTGGAGGGGCAGGATCACGGCCAGCACCAGGGCGCTGAGGACCAGCGCCAGGGCGGAGGCGAGGCCGATGCGGGACTCGGTGAAGCCCAGCTGGTACACCTGCACACCGGGCACCATGGTGGAGTACCCGGGTCCGCCCTGGGTGGACATGAACACGATGTCGAAGCTGGCCAGGGCGGCGATGATGGTGATGGTCACGCACACCCCGATCTCCTGGCGCAGCCCGGGCAGGGTGATCGCCCGGAAGGTCTGGAAGAACCCGGCCCCGTCGAGCTTGGCCGCCTCGTAGAGGGAGGTGTCGATCTTGCCGATGCCCGACATCAGCAGGATGGTGCAGAACCCGAGGTTGATCCAGGTCCCGATCAGACCCACCGCAGGCAGCGCCCAGGCCGGGTCCCCGAACCAGGCGCGGGTCACAGCTTCGAGCCCGACGACCGACAGCAGCTGGTTGACCGCACCGGTGGTGGCGTACATCCAGCTCCAGGCGATCGCCGCGGCCGCGGCCGGGATGACGTAGGGGATGAACAGCAGCGTCTGGGCCAGTCTGCCCAGGCCCTTGCTGCGCAGCTCCCGGATCAGCCCGGCCACCAGCAGCGCCACCGTGACGGGAACAACGGTGAAGAAGATGATCAGGAAGAAGGCGTGCCAGATCGAGGACAGCAGCTGCGGGTCGGTGAAGACCCGCACATAGTTCTCCAGCCCCACGAACGTGGCCGGTGTGATGCCGTCCCAGTCGTAGAAGGAGTACTGGATCGAGGCGGCCAGCGGCCGCAGCACGAACACCGCGTACATCAGTGCTGCCGGGGCCGCGAACAGCCATCCGGCCCAGTTCTTCCTCCGCCGCCGGGGGCGCGGTGCCCGCTCGGGGGTCCGCTCCTGGCCGGCGGGCGCCGCCGGGGCGGGCCGGGTCAGGCCCTGCAGGAGGCCGCTGGAACCGTCGAGGGAGCTCATCGTCCCAGCTCGTCCTCGTACTTGGACTGGACCGCGTCCAGCATGTCCTCCGGGGTGGTGGCCCCGTCGACGAGGCGCTGGGCCTCGGAGTTCCAGGTGGTGGTCAGCCCGTTGGTGGCGTTCTGCACGAACTGCACCTGCCCGTCGGCCTCCACCAGCTGGGCGAAGGCCTCCTGGATCTGGGCCCTGACCGAGCCCTCCTCCGTGGCCGGGACCTCCCCTTCGCCGGAGGGGGCGAAACCGGCATCGGCGACCACCTGACGGGCCTCCTCGGAACGCAGGAAGTCCAGGAACGCCGCGGCGGCGTCCTTGGCGTCCGAACCGGCCGGGATGGCGAAGTTCGAGGCCGGGTCCGACATCGTCGCCGGCTCCTGGCCCTCGGGGGCGGGAGGCAGGAAGAACCCGACGTTGTCGCCCATCTGCTCGTCCAGGGCGGCGGCGTCCCAGTTGCCGGAGGCGTAGAACAGGGCCTCACCGTTGGCGAAGCGCCCCAACGCCGCGGTGGCGTCGGTGCCGTTGGTGTCCTCCGGGTAGTACCCGGCCTCGGCCCAGTCCTGGATCGTGGCCAGGGCCTCGGCGGCCTCCGGGGTGTCGATGGTGGCCTCGGGGGCGTGGAAGATCCACTCGTTGACCGACTCCGCGCCCAGGGCGTGGTTGAGCATCATCTGCGTGCTGGTCATGACCTGGCCGGTCTGGTTGCCGGCCATGATCGGCACCATGCCGGCCTCCTCGGCCTGAGCCAGAAGTTCCTCCAGCTCCTCCATGGTCTGCGGCGGGGTGGACATGCCCAGCTGCTCGGCCAGCTCCTTGTTGTAGTAGAAGCCGGTGACGGTGAAGCCGTCGGCCATCGTGTACTGCGAGCCCTCCCCGCGCACCCCGTCCTCGTTCACCCGGTACTGGGCCAGCTGCCCCTCCGGCAGCTCGTCCCAGGTGTAGGCGTCGGCGTAGGCGTCCAGGTTGGTCAGCAGCCCGTCCCCGGCCACATCCGACAGGGCGATCACCCGGGCGATGTCCGGCGGGTCGTCCGAGGCCAGCACCCGCGGGGCGTTCTGGGCCTGCACGTCATCGGGGTCATAGCGGCCGGTGATGGTCACGTTCGGGTACTTCTGCTCGAACGCCGCGATCAGCGCCTCGTCCTTGGCCTTGAGCCCGGCACCGTCGTAGAGGGCCAGCTCGATGGGCTCCTCGCCCAGCTCGGTGGACACATCCGTAGGCGCCGCCTCGGAAGCCGCCGGAGCCGAGCCCCCACCGGGAGGCGCGCAAGCGGCCAGGGCGAACACTGCGCAAGCACCTGCTCCCAGCACACGCAGCCTCGTGCGTGTCAGACGGGCAGAATCCTGGGTGACCAGACGATCGGTCATGGAACTTCCTCCTCCGGAAAGGGTGTCGCTCCCTTTTCGGAAGCGCTTCCGAACATGATTCAGGTCATACGAAAACAATGTCAACCCCATAGGGCGCACAATTTTGCGTGGATTCTGGGCGGGGAGAGCATTGTTCGTCGTGATGTCGGAACGTTATTTGGGAAGCGTTTCCGAAGGATCTACACTGAGGCCATGACCTCCTCGAGAACCGTCGGCCTGGCGGACGTGGCCCGTGAGGCCGGCGTCTCCCTGGCCACCGCCTCACGGGCGCTCAACAGTGCCTACGGCGTGGCCGCGGCCACCAGGGAGCGTGTCACCGAGGTCGCCCGCCGCTTGGAGTACGTCGCCTCCCCGGAGGCCTCGCGCCTGGCCACCGGAGCCACCCGCAGCGTCGCCCTGGTCGTGCCCCACCTGGACCGCTGGTACTTCGGGGAGATGGTCGGCGGCCTCGAGGAGGTCCTGCGGGAGGCCGGTCACGACGTGCTGCTCTACCACGTCGGGGATCCCGAGGGCCGCCACGCGTTCTTCGAGCGCCTGCCCGCCCGCCGCAAGGTCGACGCGGTCGTGGTGGTCGCGGTGCCGGTCACCGACCACGAGCGGCGCCGCCTGGAGCTCATGGGCGTCACCATCGTCGCCGCCGGCGGCCAGGACGCGACCTATCCCTACGTCTCCATCGACGACGCCGCCGCCGTGCGGCAGGCCACCGACCACCTGCTGCGCCTGGGTCACCGGCGGATCGCCATGATCACCGCCGTCGACCCCGACCGCGCCGATCAGCCGGCCCACCGGGGGCGCACGCGGGGCTTCTACGCGGCCATGGCCCACGCCGGTGTCCCGGCCGACGAGGAGCTCGTCGTGACCACCGACTGGGGCGGGGTGCCGGCCGCCGAGGCCATGGAGAAGCTGCTCAGCGTCCGCGAGCTCCCCACCGCCGTGCTGGCCCACTCCGACGAGATGGCCCTGGGCGCGATGCGCACCGTCCGCCGCGCCGGACTGCGGGTGCCCGAGGACATCTCCGTCATCGGCATCGACGACCACCCTCTCGCGGAGCTTGTCGACCTCACCACCGTCCGCCAGCCGGTCCGGGACCAGGGGCTGCAGGCCGCACGGCTGCTGCTGGCGCTGCTGCGCGGGGAGGACCCCGACCCGGCGCAGAAACTGCCCACCCGCGTCGTCGTGCGCCGCAGCACCGCCCCGGTCCGCGACGCACCGTCCGGCTCCGCGGCGGAGACCCCCGCGCGCTGAACGAGGCCCGCGGCCCCGGGGCCGCACCCGGACGCGGGCGCCTACGCTGGACGGGTGAGCAGCACAGCACCCGCCCCGTGGGTCGAACGCCACCAGGTGGCCGTCTACCTGGGGGCCATCGCCGCCGCGGTCCTCGTCGGCTGGGCGGTGCCCGGTGCGCCCGCGCTCGCCCCGGCCGTCACCCCGGTGCTGGGACTGCTGCTCTTCGCCACGTTCCTGGCCGTCCCGTTCGCCGCGATCGGCCGGGCCTTCACCGACCTGCGCTTCCTGGCGGCCGTGCTGGTGGTGAACTTCGCCGTGGTGCCGGTCGTGGTGCTCCTCCTCTCCCGGGCGGTCGCCGACCACGAGGCCGTGCTGATCGGGGTGCTGCTGGTGCTGCTGGCTCCGTGCGTGGACTACGTCATCGTCTTCACCGGTCTCGCCGGCGGCGCCGCCGACCGGCTGCTGGCCGCCGCCCCGCTGCTGATGCTGGGCCAGATGCTCCTGCTGCCCGCCTGGCTGCTGGTCCTCGCCGGCCCCGAGGCGGTCGCCCTCGTGGAGCTGGGGCCCTTCGTGGAGGCGTTCGTGCTGCTCATCGTCCTGCCCCTCGCCGCGGCCGCGGCGGTGCAGCGGGCGGCGCCGGGCTCCGCCGCGGCGCGCCGGGTCGTCACGGCCACGGCCGCGGCGACGGTGCCGCTGATGGCGCTGACGCTGTTCATGGTGATCGCCTCGCAGGTGCGCGGGGTGGGGGAGCAGCTGGCCGAGCTCGTGAGCGTGGTGCCCCTCTACGTCGGCTTCCTCGTGGCCATGGTCCCGCTCGGGCTCCTGGCCGCCCGGATCGCGGGCCTGGACGTGGCGGCCTCCCGGGCGCTGGTGTTCGGCGGTGCCACCCGCAACTCCCTCGTGGTGCTCCCCCTGGCCCTGGCGCTGCCGGAGCGGCTGGCGCTGACACCGTTCGTCGTCGTGGCCCAGACCCTGGTGGAGCTGGTGGGGATGGTGGTCCTCGTCCGGCTGGTCCCCCGCCTGGTGCCGGGCCGCGATCCACGACACAGTGGGGGCACCACCCCGTCCGATCGAAAGGCACCCCGCCCATGACGCAGCGCCTCCGTCCCACCACCCAGGCCCTCCGACTGTGGGGGGTCCGCCAGTGGGGGGTCGCAGCGCTCGCAGGGCTCGTCGCCGCCGCGCTCCTGGGCCTGCTCTGCGCCCCCGTGCCCGGGCTCCTCCTCGGCCGGGAGGACCCGGCCGTGGGGTGGCGCCCCGCCTGGATCGGCGTCTCGCTGCTCACGGGCGCGCTCGTGGCCTCCTACGTGGTGCCGGTCGCCGGCGGCACCCCGCTCCCCGAGGACGACGACGTCGCCGCCGTCACCGTGGCCCGGGCCCTCGAGTCCGCGGAGCGCCGCAGCGCGCTGCTCGGCGCCGTCGGGGTGGTGCTGGTGGTGGCGGGCTCCGTCCTGCCGGGGGTCGGCGTCCTGGCGCTGGTGGTGGCCGCCCTGGCCGTGCTGCACCGCCTGTCCGGGCAGGCGGCCTGCCCCGTCAACGCGCCGGTGAGCGCCGCCAGGAACAGCGTGGTCCCGCCCGCGTCCGAGGTCCCGCCCGAGGACTGATCACCGCCGCGGATGGAGCGCGGCCCAGGTCTCCAGGCGGCTCACGGCCGTGCCCACACCGTCCTCCGCGCGGATCGCGGCGCCCAGCCGCCGCGCCCGCTCCCGCAGCGACCCGTCCCGCAGGCACCGGTCGAGCGCCTCGACCAGGCGCTCGGTCGTCAGCCGTCTCCGGGGGACGGGGGCGGCTCCCGCGCCGAGCTCGTGGACCCGTGCCGCCCAGAACGGCTGGTCGACCCCGTAGGGAACCGTGACGTGGGGGATGCCCGCGCGCAGTCCCGCCGCCGTGGTCCCGGCCCCCGCGTGGTGCACCACGACCGCCGCCCGCGGCAGCAGGAGGTCGTGCGGGACGGCGGTGCGCACCAGGATTCCCGGACCGGGGTCGCCGTCGGCGGCGAGTCCGCCCCACCCGGTCAGCAGCACCCCGCGGGAGCCCGTGGCGCGCAGGGCGGCCGTGACCGTCGCCGAGGTCCGGCGGGCATCGGCGCTGGACATGTTCCCGAAGCCGACCACCACCGGGGGCGGCCCGTCGGCCAGGAACGCCTCGAGCTCGGGGTCGAGGGCGGCCCCGGGATCGTCGAGGAACCAGTACCCGGTCAGCACGTGACCGGTCGGCCAGTCGGGGGGCTGGGGGAGCACCTGGGGGCTGATGCCGTACAGGGCGCCCGTCTCCGGCCGGGCGGCGGATCTCTCCGCGAGGCCGGCGGCCGTCCGTGCGGCGCGCTCGGCCGGGCGCGTGGGGGCGGCCGCCGCGAGGGCGGTGATCCGGTGGGCCAGGCGGTTGCCGGCCCGCCCCGACCACCGGGGCACGTGCGGGGCCAGAACTCCGGGGAACGCGCCGGTGACGGGACCCAGCGGATGCAGGTGCGCCGAGAGGAACCGTGCCCCGGTCCGTTCGGCTACCGCACGGGCGATGGGGGCGCCGCCGATGCCCGCCAGGACCACGTCGGCCTCCGGGGCGGCCTCCAGGAGCGCGGCGGTCCGCACGGCGGCCTGGCGGCTCACCTCCTCCTGCATCCCGCGCGGCACCAGACCGCGCATCCCCTCGCTGGAGGGCAGGCGCACGGCGGCCTCCTGCATGCTCCCGGGCAGGGCGAGGGCCGGGACGCCGTGCTGCTCCGGGAGCCAGGTGAGGTCCTCGGGCGCCGCGACGACGGTGGGGTGGCCCCGGGCCCGCAGGCCCGCGGCGAGCGCGGTGTAGGGCTGGACACCACCGCGGGTGTCGACGGCGACGATGAGCACGTCCATGAGCACCTCCCTTAATGCAACACATTGTTGCATTAAGGGAGGTGCTCACCCCAGATGTCTCGAGCCGACGGCGCGGGTTCCCGGGGCGGCCGGCGTCCGGCGGCGGGCGCGGCGGGCGACAATGGGGGCATGTCCGTCACCGGCTCCGCCCCCCGAGCCCCGCCCGGCACGGTCTCCCGGCCGGGCGGGACGTCCCGCCGTGCCCATCGACGGCGTGGTGCTGGCCGCCACGCTCGCGGAGCTGGCCGTGGCCGGACCGCACGCGCTGAGCGTCGACCGGGTCGCGCGGCGGGCGGGCGTCCACCGGACCTCCGTGTACCGGCGCTGGCCGGACCGCGGATCGCTCGTCGTCGCCGCCCTGGAGCACCAGCTGGACGCCCTCGGGGCGCCGGCGGACACGGGCCGGCTGCGCACCGACCTCGCCTCCGTGCTCGGGCCGCTGGCGCGGCACCTGGCCACCCCGGGCGGCCGGGCCCTGCTGCTCGTGGCCCTGGCGGACGGGCTCTCCGGCGAGGTGGAGGCGGTCGTCGCCCGGCGTCTGGCCGCCACGGAGCAGCCGCTGGACGCCCTGGTCCGCCGGGCCCGGGACCGCGGGGAGTGGGGGCCGGGCACCACCGCCGCCGAGGTGGCGGACGCCCTGGTGGGCGCCGCGCTGCACCGGGTCGTCATGCTCCGGCAGCCCGTGACGGACGAGTGGGTCGACGCCGTGTGCGGCCTGCTGGCGCGGGGGGCGGCGGCCGGGACCGGCCGCGGCTGAGGGCTACCGGCCGGACCGGCCGCTGCCGCTGTCGTCGGCCGGATAGGGCTCGGCGCGCAGCAGGCGCGCGAGGTGGGCGGCGTTGCGGGCGGCCCCGGCCGTGGTGGCCGCGACCTTCTCCGGCACCTCGTCCAGGTCCTGGTAGTCCACGGTGTGCATGGCCTCGCCCACCCAGTAGGTCCCGGCCTGGGCCGGGACGGTGAACCCGACGTCGCTGAGGGCCTGCGTCATGTCGGCGATCGTCTTGTGCGCGCCGTCCTCGTTGCCGACCACGGCCACGATCGCGGTCTTGTCGTACATGATCGGCCGGCCCTGGTCGTCGGTCTCGGCGAGGTCGGCGTCGAGGCGCTCGATCACCCGCTGGGCGACGCTGCAGGGGTGGCCCATCCAGATGGGGGTGGCGAGCACCAGGATGTCCGCGTCCAGGACCTGCTGCCGCAGGGCCGGCCACTCGTCCCCGGAACCCATGTCCACCTGGACCCCCGGCTTCACGTCGTGGTCGACCACCCGCACGGAGGAGGTGGTCACCCCGTGCTGCTCGAGCGCCTCCAGCACGTGGCGTGCCATCAGCTCGCTGCTGGACGGGGCCGGTGACGGGGTCAGGGTGCAGACGAGGGCGACGGCGGAGAGCTGGGGCATGGGAGGGTCCTTCCGGGCAGGTGCGGGCATCGGTGCGGTCTCCCTGCCCAACCTACTCCGTCGCTCCCCGCAGGGGCGGCCCCTCGTGCGATCCGCCCGGGGTTCGTAGACTGGCCGTTCGCGCCGCGGAACCGCGGTGGTCGACGAGAGAAGGGCATCCCCATGACCGATCAGCACGACGGCGCCGCCAAGGTGCGCGAGCTCATCCGGAAGACCCGCATCGCCATGCTCACCCACGCCGACGAGCACGGCAACCTCATCTCCAAGCCGATGGCCACGCAGGACGTGGACTTCGACGGCACCGTGTACTTCATCGCCGAGCGCACCTCGGACCAGGTGCAGGACCTCCAGCAGCGGCCCTCCGTCAACGTCGCCTACGCCGGCGAGGGCGCCTGGGTCTCGCTCACCGGGACCGCGCTGGTGCTCAACGACGTGGACAAGCTCAAGGAGCTGTGGGACAGCTTCACCGGCTCGTGGCTGGAGGGCGGGCCCGAGAACCCGGACAACGTCCTCATCGAGGTCACCGGCCGTTCCGCCGAGTACTGGGACACCCCCGGCGGGGGCAAGGTCACCCAGGTGGCCAACCTGGTCAAGGCCAAGGTCACCGGGGACACCGTCAAGGGCGACAAGGGCGTCGTCGACCTCTGACGCCTCCGCCGTCCGCTCCGCCGTCCGCTCCGCCGTCCGCTCCGCCGGCCGCTCGGCCGGAGCGGACGGCTCCGGCCCGGGCGTGTCCGGCGGTGCGAGCGTAGACTCCGGGCATGGCTACCACACTGGTCCGTCCCCGCAACGGCAAGCTCCTCGCCGGCGTCTGCGCGGCGCTGGCGAACCGCTTCGGTCTCCCGAAGTTCCTGGTGCGCCTCGGCTTCATCGTCTTCGGCCTCGTGGGCGTGGGGGAGCTGGTCTACATCGCGCTGTGGATCATCATTCCCAAGCAGACCTGAGACACCGCGGGCACCGCTCCGCGCGCCGTGGCGCCGCCACGGGGCGCCCCCGCGTCGCGGCCTCCGCACCTGCCCGCGCGCTCATTCCCGCGCGCTCACCGCGCCGCGGCCGGCACGCCGCCGAGCAGGCGGCGGTAGCTGCGGTGGACGTTGAGGGCCACGGCGGTGGCCACGACCGCCTTGAGCAGGTCGCCGGGGACGAACACGAGCGAGCCCAGCAGGGACGTGGACAGCGGCAGCCCGGCGACCACGGCCGTCCAGGGCACGCCGAAGGCGTAGACGACGCCGATCCCGCCCACGACCGTGCTGAGCAGGACGGCGGCGAAACGGGCCGCGGGCCGGGCCTGCCGCAGCGCCCAGTGCTGCACCAGGAGACCGATGACCAGGGCGGCCGGGATCCAGCCGAGCACGTAGCCGCCGGTCGGCCCCAGGAACACCCCGAGCCCGCCCCGGCCGCCGGCCAGCAGCGGCAGCCCGGCGAGCACGAGGACCTCCAGCACGACCACCGAGAGCATGCCGCGGACCGGGCCGAGCAGCGCGCCGGCGAGCATCACGCCGAGGGTCTGCAGGGTGATGGGCACGGGAACGATGCCCACGGTGATGGGCGGCACCAGGCCCAGGGCGGCGATCAGGGCGGCGAACACCGCCACGAGGACGGTGTTCTGGGTGGTCTGCGGGTTCTCGGCGGCCATGGGGATCCTTCGGGTGGGCGGGACGGGAGCTCAGTCGGACAGGGGAGGAGCGGGGCGCGGCTGCGGCGGGGCGGAGTCGTAGCACCGGGCGTCGATCGCGGCGGAGATCTCCTGGGCGGACTCCAGCGTGCGCACCAGCAGGGGCACCAGTACGGCCACCGGGCGGTGGTGCAGGCCGCGGGCGAACTGCGCTTCGCGGATCGCGAGGTACTGGGTGCGGATCTCGGGGATGAACCGGATCGTCATGGACAGGGCCAGACTGATCTGGGCCGGGTTCAGGCCCAGGCGCCGGGCCGGGCGCAGCAGCGCCTCGAACAGGGCCAGCATCTCGCTGAACGCGGTGCTCAGGGTGACGGCGTAGGCGAGGAAGCAGAGGCTGAGCAGCCGCAGGGCCGAGACCGCGGCGGCCTCCCAGCCGGTGGTCAGCACCAGGGTGACGGCGACGACCCCCACGACGAGGAACAGCCCGGCCAGCATGCGCGCCAGCCGCAGCAGCGGTGTGCGGGTCAGCAGCACCGCCGCCGCCGCGAGGACGAAGAAGCCGATCTGCGCCGCGAGCCCGGGCACCGCGTACAGGGCGATGCTGGCGAGGAAGAGCAGCGCGAACTTGGGCCCGGCCGGCACGGCGGCCAGCGGCCCGGCGGGGCGGGCGCCGGTCACGAGTCGCTGATCCGGCAGTAGAACTCGAGCGCCCGGCCGGGATCGCCGTCGAAGGCGATGCGGCCCTCGTGGACCACGAGGGCGCGGTCGTAGGCCTCGACCATGTCCAGGTCGTGGGTCACCACGATCGCCCGCTGGTCCAGGCCGTCGATCGTGGCCTGGAGCCGGCGGCGGTTGCGCCGGTCGAGCATGGTGGTGGGCTCGTCGAAGACGACGGTGGAGGGCTCCATCACCAGCACCGCGGCCAGGGCGACCATCTGCTTCTCCCCGCCGGAGAGCGTGTAGGACTCGCGGTCCCGCAGGTGGGCGATGTCCAGGCGATGCAGGACCGCGTCCACCCGGTCGGTGAGCTCGGTGCCGCGCAGCCCGAGGTTCTGCACGCCGAAGGCGATGTCCTCGGCCACCAGGGGCATCACGATCTGGTTCTCCGGGTGCTGGAACACGAACCCCACCTGGCGCCGGATCCGCTTGGCGTCCCGGGCGGTGCTCAGCCCGCCCACCCGCACCGTTCCGCGGGAGGGCAGCACCAGGGCGTTGAGCAGGCGCACGAGGGTGCTCTTGCCCGAGCCGTTGAGCCCGATCACGGCGATGCGGTGCTCGTCGAGGGTCAGGTCCACGTCCCGGAGGACGTCCCGGCCCTCCCGGGTGACGGTGACGTCCGTGAGCCGCAGCCCCGGGTGGGGGCCGGAGGGGCCCGGGGGCGCGGAGCGCTCTCCCCGGCGGCGCGGGCGGCCGGGGGCGGAGGGGGCGGGGCGGGGGATCGGCACGGTGCGGGTCAGTCCTCGAAGTACAGGGAGGCGTGCAGACGGCATCCCGGGTTGAAGCGCGCACCGCAGCGCGGGCAGCCGTCCGCGTCCCGGTACTCGCGCACGGTCAGCTCGTGGGCGCAGACCCCGCAGAGGACGGCCGCGGCGTCGCGCTCGGCGGCCGGCCACGGCACGGCCGGGTGCCCCGCGCTCTCCGCGTGGCACAGGTGGCAGGGATAGTACTCCTGGCAGCACCAGAACCGGATCGCGACGACGTCCAGCGCCGTGCGGTAGTGGATGCACCTCGTCTGGTCGTCGACCGTGCTCCCCAGGACTCTCGGCACGGTCACCTCTTCTGCTCGATCCTTGGTCCCTGACGCATCTGTGCTGCGCGCGTCCGGGCCGGGCCGGCTCGGACGCCGATGCCATTATCCCTGCTCGGGTTCGGCCTGCCCGTCCCGGCGCGTCCAGCCGGCACCCAGAGGGCTGTCCTACAGTTCGGGGCTGACGTCCTGTGCCCTCCTGGTGCGCCCCGACGCCATGCCCGAGCCGACGCAGGAGCCGCATGCCGACCTTTCCTCGTTCCCAGCCGTCCGCCCCGGCGCCGATGCACCGGTGGCGGCTGGTCGTGGCGCTCGCCGTCGCGCTCGTCCTGTTGGTGGCGGCCACGGTCTCGGCCACGGCCGTGCGCTTCGCCCGGCTGGCCGGGAACATCGACACGGTGGACCTGGTGCGGGAGGACGTCGCCGCGGTCGGCGGGGGCGGGGTCAACCTCCTCGTCGTCGGCTCGGACGCCCGGGACGACGACCCGGGGATGGGGGACCGTGCTGACTCCATGGTCCTGGTCCACCTGAGCGAGGACCGCTCCCGGATCGACGCCGTGCAGATCCCGCGCGACACCGTGCTGGACCTGCCCGCGTGCACCGAGGACCTCGGCTACGCGTTCTCCGGCTACTACGGCATGGTCAACGGTGCGCTGGGCGCCGGCCCGGGCTGCCTCGTGTCGGCGGTGGAGGCACTGAGCGGGGTGCGGCTCGACCACTTCCTCGAGCTGCGCTTCGAGGGCTTCGCCCGCGTCGTCGACGCGCTGGACGGTCTGCCCGTGGACCTGCCCGAGGCCATGTTCGACCCGAAGGCGGAGCTGGACCTGCCGGCCGGTGAGCAGGTGCTCGACGGGCAGCAGGCCCTGGCGTGGGCGCGGACGCGGGACAGCTTCCCGGAGGGCAGCGACATCGGGCGGATGGGCAACCAGCAGACGGTGATGTACACGATCGTGGACCGGGTCCGGGAGCGGAGGCTGGTCACGCATCCCGGCCGGGCGTACTCCTTCGCGGACGCCGTGACGTCCTCGGTGCGCGCCGACGCCGACCTCGCCGATCGCCGGACCCTCGTCCGGCTCGGGGCCGGCCTGGCGCGCGTTCCGCGGGAGAACATCAGCATCGCGACGATGCCGTGGGAACCGGACCTCTACGATCCCAACCGTGTGGTGCCCTCGGCGGCGGCGGAGGAGCTCTTCGCCGCCCTGGCCCGCGACGAGCCGGCTCCGGGTCCTGCTGATCCGGCCCCGCCGATCGGGGCGTCCGGCACGGTCTCGTGAGGCCGGCGGGTCTCAGCCGGTGGAACGGCCCAGCCGCTGCGCGTGGTGCAGGTCCCCGGGGACCGTGCCGGTCAGGGCGGTCTCGGCCAGCGCCTCGCCGAGGGCGGGGGCCTGCTTGAACAGGTTGTGCCCGGCCAGGGCGGTGAGCCCGTCCTCGGACCACACGCCCACGCCGTCGTCGCCCCAGGGCAGGCGGGTGACCCAGCAGTGCACGTGGTCCACCGGGGACGGGTCGAGCCCGGGCAGGGCCCGCCGCACATAGCCGACCGTGCGTTCGGCGAACGCGGCGAGCTGCCCGGGGTCGGCCAGGCTGCCGTCCGCGCGGGCGTCCGTGTCGGCGCTGAGGCCCACGGAGTAGTGCCGGCTGTCCGGGTACGGCGCGGCGTAGACCCCCGTCTCCCCGAACGCGCCGCTGCCGTCCTGGAACGTGGGCAGCCCGGCCGCCCCCGGCGGGTCCGGCACGGCGAAGGTCAGCCGGACGTGGGCGCCCAGGGCGACCGGCAGCCGGAGACCGGCCCCGTGCGCCAGCGGGGCGGTGCCCCGCCCGGCGCACAGGACCACGTGGTCGTGGTCCTCGCAGGTGGTGCCGGTGCGCACCTCCACCCGGCCGGGGCCGGTGCGCCGCACCGAGAGCACGTGCTCGTGCAGCATCGACTCCCGCAGCCGGTCCGTGAGGGCGCCCACGGCGGCCAGGGTGCGGATCGCCCCGCCCTCGGCGTCGAGCATGGCCGGCCCGGCCCAGGCGGCCAGCAGCGGCAGTCGCTCGCGCAGCTCCGCGGGCTCGAGCCGCCGGACGGGGATGTCCGGGAAGGCCTCCAGGGTGCGCAGCTTCTCGGCCACGCCGTCCCCGATGGCCACGGCCCCGTCCGGGGAGATCAGCTCCACGCCGAACTCCTGCTCCCAGGCCCGCCACAGAGCCCGGCTGCGGGCGACCAGCGCCACCAGTCGGGGGTCGTCGTGGGCGTGCCGGAAGATCCGGGACTGCCCGGCGGACTGGCCGCCGCCGGGCGGGCCGGACTCGTACAGGGTGACGTCGGCGCCCCGGGCGCGCAGGGCGTGGGCGGTGGCGAGGCCGACGATGCCCGCGCCCACCACGGCCACCCGGCTCATCGTGGTCCTCCGGAGGCTCTCAGGTGCCGTCGCGTGGGCTCAGCCGTCCTGCGCGGGATCGGTGCTCTCCCCGAGGATGTCGTCGAAGGCCTCGCGCACCGCCTGCCGGGTGGCCAGGCGCACGCTCGCGGCGCCCTGCTTGTCCGCGGTGTCCGCGTCGGCGATGTTCTGGCGTTCCTCGCGCTCCTGCTCCAGGGCGTGGTCGCGGGCGGAACGGATGCGGTCCATGATCTCGTTGGCTTCCATGGCCCCATCCCATCACGGGAACCCCCTGTTTGCACAGGGGGCTGATCATTCGGCGCGCGGCCGGGCCAGCTCGACGGGCCCGGTCACCGCGGGGGCCTCGGGTGTCCCGCTGCCCACCATGACCACGGCGCTGGCCGCCACGACCAGGCCCATGCCCAGCAGCTGCAGGGCGGTGAGCCCCTGGCCGAGCACCAGCAGCCCCGCCAGCGCCGCGACGGCGGGCTCCAGGCTGAGGAGGATCCCGAAGACCTTCGGCGGGATGGACCGCAGGGCCAGGAGCTCGAGCGAGTAGGGCACCACCGAGGACATCAGGGCGATCCCCACCCCGCCGGCGAGCACGCCCCACGTCAGGGCCGGGGCGTGGGCGGTGGCGACGCCCACGGGGGTGACCAGGACCGCGGCCACGACCAGCGCCACGGCGAGGCCGTCCAGCTGGTCGAAGTGCCGGCCCGCGGAGCGGCTGCCCAGGATGTAGGCCGCCCAGCCCACCCCTGCCAGCGCCGCCCAGGCGATGCCCACGAGGTCGAGCTCCGCCCACGGCACCGTGAGCGCCTGGGAGATCAGCACGACCCCGGCCAGCGCCGCGAGCACGGCGAGAACGTCCCGGCCGCGGCGGGAGAGCACCGCCGAGAGCGCGAGCGGGCCCAGGAACTCCACGGTCACCGCCACGCCCAGCGGCAGCGTGGCCAGGGACTGGTAGAACGCGAAGTTCATCCCGGCCAGCGCGGCCCCGAACAGCAGTCCGGCGCGCCAGGCCTCGCGGCTGCGTCCGCGCAGCCGCGGCCGGATGACGAGCAGCATGATCACGGCGCTGAGGAGCAGGCGCATCGTCACCGTGGCGGAGGCGCCGATCAGCGGGACGAGGACCGCGGCGAGGGCACCGCCGAACTGGACGGAGACGACGGCCGCCAGCACGTAGGCGGTCGGGCGCAGGCCGGGGCGGCGGGCAGGGGAGAGGGTGGTCACCCGTTCAGGGTAGGGCCCCGCCGCCGTCCCCGCTCACGGCCGGTCCGCCAGGCGCAGCGTGCCGTGCACGGGGGCGCGGTCGAGCACCCGCACCTCACCGAGCCCCCGCCGCGCGGCGGCCTCCCGGAGTCGCTCCCGCAGCAGCGGCTGGTGCACCGCGAGGCCGCCGCCGACCACCACCGGCCCGGACAGCGCCAGGCGCCGGGACACGGTCGCGGCGAGCTCCGCCAGGGCGTCCGCGGTGCGGTCCACCAGCCGCATCGCGTCCTCGTCCTGCGCGGCCGCCTCGAACGCCACCCGGGAGAGGCCCGCCCAGAACCCGCGCTCGGGGAGCGTGTGGAAGCGTTCGATGAGTCCGCCGGGCTGTGCGAGGCCGCAGCGGTCGAGGACCGCCCGGTCCAGGGCGTCGGGGGCCTGTCCGTCGTCGTGCCGGGCGAGCGCGCGGCGCACCAGCTCCCGGCCCATCCAGTAGCCGCTGCCCTCGTCGCCGAGCAGGTGGCCCCAGCCCCCGGCGCGGGCTTCCCGCCCGCCGGGCGCGGTCCCCCACGCGGCGGAGCCCGTGCCGGCGATGACCGCGATTCCCGTGCGGCAGCCTCCGGCGGCCAGCACGAGCCGGGTGTCGTGCACCACGACGACGCGGGCCCGGCCCGCGTGCGGGGCGATCAGCCCGCGCAGCGCCTCCGCGTCGGCCGCGGTGTCCACCCCGCCGGCGCCCGCCACCACGACGTCCGCGTCCGCGGCCCCCAGCTCGGCGAGGACCTGCGCCAGCACGGAGGCCGCCGCGTCACGGCTGACGTTCTGCACGTTCGCGCTGCCGCCGAACGCCTCCTGCGCCACCGTGCCGCCCTCGGCGCGCAGGCCGTGGGTCTTGGTGCCGCCGATGTCCAGGCCGATGAGGATGCTCATGGACCCATCCTGCCGGTCCCGCTTCCCGGGCGGGGCGTCCGCGGCGGTGCCCGGCGCGGTGCGTCGGCCCGGTGCGTCGTCGCCGGCCGCACCCCTGGCGGGAGCGCACCGGCGCGGTTGCCCGCGCAGGCGGCCGGCGGTCAGACTGTCACGGTCGTCCCGCGCTCCCGGCGCGGACCGGCGCGACGTCCCTGGCGGGCGTCCGGGCCGGGATGCCCGCACCGCGGCACGCCGGCCCGCCACGTCTCCTCGTCCGGCACGGTGAAAGGACCAGCCCATGACCTCGGCCCGGTACGTGGTGGTCGGCGCCGGCTTGATGGGCGCCGCCACCGCCTGGCAGCTGGCCGAGCGCGGCGAGGAGGTCGTGCTCGTGGAGCGTGACGTCCCGGCCGGCCCGCGGGGCTCCTCGCACGGGTCCGCCCGGATCTTCCGCTACGCCTACGCGGACCCCTTCTACGCGGAGCTCGTCGTCCGCTCCGAGCCCTGGTGGGCCCAGCTGGAGCGCGGGTCGGGGCGCCGGCTGATCGACCGGGTCGGCGGCGTGGACCACGGCCGGGGGCGGGAGCCCGAGCGCCTGGCCCGTGTCCTCGAGGCGGCCGGCGTGGCGCACGAGCTGCTCGGCCCGGCACGGGCCCGCTCCCGGTGGCCGCAGCTGACCGTCGAGACCCCGGTCCTGTACCAGCCGGGGGCCGGGGTGCTGGACGCCCAGGCGACCGTCGAGGCCATGGTGGAGCTCGCGGCGGCGGCCGGGGCGCAGCTGCGCACCGCCTGGCCGGTCCGGGGGATCGTCCGGACCGGCGCCGGGTTCACGGTCTCCGGCCCCCGCGGGGAGACGCTCGACGCCGGGCACGTGGTGGTCGCCGCGGGCGGCCACCTGCCCGACCTGCTGGGGGAGCTGCCCCTGCCGCCGGCGTTCCTGGCAGGCCTGCCGCGGCTGAGCGTGCGGCAGGAGAACGCCTTCCACTTCCCGTACCGGGACCCGGGGCAGCCCTGGCCCACCACGATCCACGAGGACGGGGGGAAGCCGGTCTACTCCCTGCCCGGCGGGCGGGACGCCGGCTGCCGCGGCCAGAAGGTCGCCGAGTACCACGGCGGGCGGCTCCTGCGCTCGGCGGCCGTGCAGGACGGCGTGGTCGACCCCGTCCACCGCGCCCGGGTGGTGGCCCACGTGCGGGCCCGCCTGCCGGGACTGGTCCCCGAGCCCTACGCCGAGGCCACGTGCCTGTTCACCAGCACCCCGGACGAGGAGTTCGTGCTGGACTCCGCCGGCGGGATCACCGTGGTCTCGCCCTGCTCGGGGCACGGGGGGAAGTTCGCGCCGCTGCTCGGGGCGATGGCCGCCGATCTCGCCACCGGGGCCGGCGGGGTCCCGGCCCGCTTCCGCCCGGGCACGGCCGCCCGCCGGCGCCGCGGCTGAACGGCGCCGCGGCTGAGCGGCGCCGGGTCACCCCGGCGCCGGGGCGTCCTCCCGCAGGTGCCGGTCGAAGAAGGCCGTGATCCGCCGCCGGGCGTCCTGGGTGGCGGGGTCGTCGTAGGCGGTGCGGCTGAACCGGCCCAGCACCCTCAGCAGGGGGGTGAGGTCGGCGGGGTCGTGGTCGTTCATGAAGCCGTGGCCCACCCCGGGGTAGATCCTGATGTCGTGCTCCACCCCGGTCTCGGTGAGGATGCCCTCCAGGCGGCGCCCGGCGTCCGCGCCCAGGGGCGAGCCGTCCGCGCCGCCGTAGCTGCCCACGATCGGGCAGGCCCGCGGCAGCCACCGCTCCGCTCCCTCGGGACAGCCGCCGTAGTTCGTGCTGGAGGCCGCGAAGCCGTGCTCCGCGGCCAGTGCGAGGGCGTAGCCGCCGCCCATGCAGAAGCCGATGACGCCGATCCGCCCGGTGCAGTCGGGGCGGGCGGCGAGCCAGCGGCGGGCCGCCTCC
>NZ_LDNX01000054.1:0-48580 GCF_001027955.1 Kocuria sp. SM24M-10
CAGCACTGGCGGGACCGCGACCGCCGGCGGCGCCGGCGGCGCACGGCGACGGCGGCGCTGCTGCTGCTCCTGCTGGCCGTGCTGGCCCTGCGCGCCCTCACGGACGCCCGCCGCCCGGCACCCCCGTGGGAGGCGATGCTGTGCGACGTGGGGCAGGGCGACGCCGTGCTGCTGCGGACGGCCCCCGGGCGGGCCGTGCTCGTGGACACGGGCCCGGACCCGCGGGCGCTGCAGCAATGCCTGGAGGACAGCGGGGTGGAGCACCTCGACCTGCTGGTCCTCACCCACGCCCACGCCGACCACACCGGGGGACTGGCCGCCGTGGCGCGGCTCGGGGGTGCGGCGGAGGTCTGGTACGGCACCGCCGACCCGGACCCGCCGCCGGAACTGGGGGAGGACCTGCCCGGCGTGGCGGCCCACCGCCCCCCACCCGGGCAGACCCGCACCGTGGGCGGCCTGCGCCTGACCGTCCTCACCCCACCGGCCGCCCCGCGCCGTTGGGGCGGCGCGTCCTCCGCCGAGGAGAACAACGCCTCCCTGGTGCTGCGCGCCGAGCTCACCGGGGCGGACGGGAGCGCGACGTCCTGGCTGCTCGCCGGCGACCTCGAGGAGCAGGGAGCCCGGTCCCTGCTGCGCTCCGCCGGAGCGCAGCTGGACGTGGACGTGCTCAAGGTCTCCCACCACGGCGCCCGCAACGGCGGGACCGCGATCATCGACGCGGCCACCCCGGCGCTGGCAGTGGTCTCGGTGGGCCGGGACAACGACTACGGACACCCGCACCCGCAGATCCTGGGCCACCTCCGGGACGCCGGGGTGCCGCTCGTGCGCACCGACCAGCACGGCAGCGTGCGCCTGCTGCGGGAGGGCGCCCGGCTGCGCGCGCTGCCCGTCGACGGCTAGCGCGGGGGACGCCCGGTCCCCGCCCGGGCCCTCCCCGCCCGGCCCTCGCTGCCCCGGGGCGCCGGGCGGCGTCAGCCGGCGCGGATCACCTTGTGCGGTGCGGCCTGGGCCACCGGCTTGATGGTGACGGTGTCCAGGTCCACGTGGTGGGGCAGCTCCACGGCGAAGGCGCAGACCTCGGCCACGTCCGCCGCGGTCAGGGGCTTCTCGACGCCTGCGTACACCGCCTCCGCGGCCTCCTGGTCCCCGCCCAGTCGGTTGAGGGAGAACTCCTCCGTGTGCACCAGGCCCGGGGCGATCTCCACCACGCGCACGTTGTGCTCGGCCTCCTCCAGGCGCAGCGCCTCCGTCATGGCCCGCTCGGCGAACTTCGCCGCGTTGTAGCCCGCCCCGCCCTCGTAGGCCCGGTGGGCGGCCAGGGAGGTGAGGTTCAGCACCGTGCCCTCGCCGTTGCCCCGCAGCGCCGGCAGGAACGCCCGGGTGATCCGCATCGTGCCCAGGACGTTGACCTCGTACATCCAGGCCCAGTCCTCCGTGCTCGCGTCGGCCACCCGGTCCGTGCCGCGGGCCCCGCCGGAGATGTTCAGCAGCGCGTCCACCCGGCCCTGCTCGGCGAGCACCTGCTCCCGCAGGGCCTCCACCTCGGCGTCGACGGTGATGTCGCACGGGGCCGGCACGGCCCCGGTCTCCCGGGCCAGGGCCTCCAGGCGCTCGGCGCGGCGGGCCACCGCGTAGACGGTCCAGCCGGCGGCGCGGAGCCGGCGGGCGGTGGCCTCCCCGATCCCGGTCGAGGCCCCGGTGACGACCGCGACCTTCCCGGTGTGCGTGCCGGTGCTGTGCTCTTCGGTGCTCGTGTTCTGCGTCATGGACCCCACGCTAGCGAGCCGCGGGGCCGATCGGGGACCGCGGCGCGACGTCGGCCGAGGCCGGGCCACCACCGGGTCGCCGTCGGGCCTCCGGTGTCCCGGCCCCGTGAGAAACTGGGGGCGACCCCACCCGCGGCCGCCCGGCCGCCAGCACAGGAGGACGCGGCCATGACCCCAGCACGGCGCCCCGCACCCGCCGCCGGCCCCACCTGGCGCGACGTCGAACCGGCCCCGCTCGTCCTGCTCACCGGCCCGGAGGACTACCTCGCCGCCCGCGCCCGCGACCGGGTCCGCGACCTCCTCAAGGACCGCCGCGGTCCCGTGGAGCTCTCCACGGTCGACGCCGCCACCTACGCCCCCGGCCAGCTCGCCGCCCTGGCCAGCCCGTCCCTGTTCGACGACGCCAAGCTGATCCACGTCTCCAACCTCGCGGCCATGAACGACGACTGCCTGGCCGACGGCCTCGCCTACGTCCAGGCCCCGGACCCGGAGGTCGTCGTGCTGTGGGAGCACAGCGGCGGCAACCGCGGCAAGAAGCTGCTCGACGCGCTCAAGGCCGCCGGCGCCGCCGTGGTGGAGTGCAAGCCCCTGAAGAACGACCGCGACAAGTCCGAGTTCATCGTCACGGAGTTCCGCACCCACCGCCGCCGGATCGAGCCGGACGCCGCCCGGGCCCTGGCGGCGGCGGTCGGCAGCAGCACGGCGGAGCTCGCCGCCGCGTGCGCGCAGCTGCTCTCGGACGGGCCGGAGAGCATCACCTTCGACGACGTCGAGAAGTACTACGGCGGCCGGGTCGAGGCCACCGCGTTCAAGGTGGCCGACGCCGCCCTGGCCGGCCGCGCGGAGAACGCCCTCAAGCTCTGGCGCCAGGCCCTGGACACCGGCGTGGACCCCGTGCCCATGGTGGGGGCGCTGGCCGCGAAACTGCGCACGATCGCGCAGGTGCACGGCACCCGCGGGGGCGCCGGCCAGCTCGCGCAGCGGGTCGGCGCCGCCCCGTGGCAGGTCGAGCGGGCACAGGAGGAGGCGCGCCGCTTCTCCGAGGAGGACCTGGTGCGCGCCCTGCGGGCGCTGGCCGAGGCCGACGCCCAGGTGAAGGGGGAGGGGCGGGACCCGGCCTACGCCGTGGAGCGGGCGATCACCACGATCGCGCTGTCCGGGCGCCGCTGAGCCGCCGGCGGCGGCCGCGCCCGGTGACGGGGGTCCCCGGCGGCCGCCCGGGCACGACGGAGGCCCCGTCCCTGCGCGGGACGGGGCCTCCGGTGCGGCGGTCGCGGGACCGCGGATCAGATCTTGGCGACCAGCTTGGCCAGACCGGACTTCTTGTTCGCCGCGTTGTTCTTGTGCAGCACGCCCTTGCTGACGGCCTTGTCGAGCTTGCGGGAGACGACGCGCAGCGCGTCCTGGGCGGTCTCCTTGTCCGAGGCGCTGACGGCCTCGTCGACGCGGCGGACGAGGGTCTTCAGCTCGGACTTGTACGCGTTGTTGCGCAGGCGCGCCTTCTCGTTCGTGAGGTTGCGCTTCTTCTGGGACTTGATGTTGGCCACGTGTGACTCCTTGGCGATGGGTGCGGAATACGGTCAGTGAGGGCAAACAGGCCGGCCATGTGACTGAGTGGGAGTGGGGACGCCCGTGTGGCGACCGCCCTGCAGTGCCCGACGACCAGCGCGGACACACAGCAGGACAGTCTAGCAGACGGCACCCGCCCGTCGGGCGACGACGACACGCGCCCGGCCGGGGGCCCGGGGGCTCAGCCGCGCCGGCGGACGAGCCGTGCGGCCACCCGGTCGAACAGGTCCTCGGGCAGGACCGCGCCCTCCCGGCGCACGTCCGCGGGCAGCACCCGCACCACGCGGTCGAGCTTGACCTCCGAGGGGCGGCCCCGGGGGTCCCACGGCCCCGCACCGACGTCCACGTAGTCGGGGTCCGGGTCGAGTCCGTCGGTGCGGTCCCGGGAGGTGAGCATCAGGCACAGCAGGTCGTCCCCGGCGCGGTCCACGACCAGCACCGGCCGGTCCTTGCCGCGGCGGTGGTCCTCCTCGAAGGGCACCCACGTCCACACGATCTCCCCGGGGTCGGCCTGGCCGTCCGAGAGGGGGCGGTAGACGGGGCGGACGGGTCCGGTCCAGTCGCCCGGGTAGGGGCGGGACAGCCCCGTGGATCGGACCTCGCCGGCCCGCGGCCGCGCGGTGGGGCGGGGCCTCGCAGAACGGTGGTAGACGTCCACGGCGCGGGCGGCGAGCCGCCCCAGGGCGCCCAGGTTCAGCCTCATGCGCCCCACTCTAGCCACGGGCCCGACCGGTGGGCGGAGGTGGTCGCCGTCGTGGACGGGGCGCGGCGCGGGACGAAATGGCCCCCCACCGGCAAACGTGGGAAACTGGACAGCTGAATCCCCCGGCGCGATCCACCCGCCGGTAGCCCCAGGACCTGCCGGAAGCGACGACCTCCCGGAGAAAGGACCGCCCGTGTCACCGCTGGCCGTCAACCCCCCGGTTCCCGCCTCGACCGACCCGTCGATCCTGCGCAACTTCTGCATCATCGCCCACATCGACCACGGCAAGTCCACACTGGCGGACCGCATGCTGCAGGCCACGGGCGTGGTGACGCCGCGGGAGATGAAGGCGCAGTACCTGGACCGGATGGACATCGAGCGCGAGCGCGGGATCACGATCAAGTCCCAGGCCGTGCGGATGCCCTGGAACGTGGACGGCCGGGACTTCGCCCTGAACATGATCGACACCCCCGGCCACGTCGACTTCACCTACGAGGTCTCCCGGTCCCTGGCCGCCTGCGAGGGCGCGCTGCTGCTGGTGGACGCCGCCCAGGGCATCGAGGCCCAGACCCTGGCCAACCTGTACCTGGCCATGGAGAACGACCTCACGATCATCCCGGTCCTGAACAAGATCGACCTGCCCGCGGCCCAGCCGGAGAAGTACGCCCAGGAGCTGGGCAACCTCATCGGCGTGGAGCCCGACGACGTGCTGCGGGTCTCCGGCAAGACCGGCGAGGGCGTGGAGGCGCTCCTGGACCGGATCGTCCAGGAGATCCCGCACCCCGAGGGCCGGGCCGACGCCCCGTCGCGGGCGATGATCTTCGACTCCGTCTACGACACCTACCGCGGCGTGGTCACCTACGTCCGGGTGGTCGACGGCAGGCTCACCCCGCGGGAGCGGATCAGGATGATGTCCACCGGTGCCCAGCACGAGCTGCTGGAGATCGGCGTGATCTCCCCCGAGCCGAAGCCCACCGAGGGCCTGGGCGTGGGGGAGGTGGGCTACCTGATCACCGGCGTCAAGGACGTCCGCCAGTCCCGCGTGGGCGACACCGTGACCAACCACCAGCGCCCGGCGGCCGAGAACCTGGGCGGCTACGAGGACCCCAAGCCGATGGTCTTCTCGGGGCTGTTCCCGATCGACGGCTCCGACTACCCGGTGCTGCGCGACGCCCTGGACAAGCTGCAGCTCAACGACGCCGCGCTGGTCTACGAGCCGGAGAACTCCGCGGCCCTGGGCTTCGGCTTCCGCTGCGGGTTCCTGGGCCTGCTGCACCTGGAGATCGTCCGGGAGCGCCTGGAGCGGGAGTTCAACCTCGACCTGATCTCCACCGCCCCGTCCGTGAGCTACAACGTCACCCTGGAGGACCGCTCCGAGCGCGTGGTCACGAACCCCTCCGAGTTCCCGGAGGGGAAGATCGCCGAGATCCGCGAGCCGATGGTCGCCGCCACGGTGCTGGCGCCCTCGGAGTTCATCGGCGCCATCATGGAGCTGTGCCAGTCCAAGCGCGGGCAGCTCAAGGGCATGGACTACCTTTCCGAGGACCGGGTCGAGCTGCGCTACCGGCTGCCGCTGGCCGAGATCGTCTTCGACTTCTTCGACCAGCTGAAGTCCCGCACCAAGGGCTACGCGTCCCTGGACTGGAAGGCCGAGGGCGAGGAGGCCGCCGACCTCGTCAAGGTGGACATCCTCCTGCAGGGCGAGCCGGTCGACGCGTTCAGCGCGATCACCCACCGGGACAAGGCCTACTCCTACGGGGTGATGATGACCGGCAAGCTGCGCGAGCTCATTCCGCGCCAGCAGTTCGAGGTCCCCATCCAGGCCGCCATCGGCTCCCGGGTGATCGCGCGCGAGAACATCCGCGCCATCCGCAAGGACGTGCTCTCCAAGTGCTACGGCGGCGACATCTCCCGCAAGCGCAAGCTGCTGGAGAAGCAGAAGGAGGGCAAGAAGCGGATGAAGATGGTGGGCCGGGTGGAGGTCCCCCAGGAGGCGTTCGTGGCGGCGCTGTCCTCCGACGAGGCCGGGACGAAGGACAAGAAGAAGTAGTGGCCCCCGCCCAGCCCGAGGGCCTGCCCGCACCGCTCGACGGGCGGCTGCCGGCCTCCGCCGCCGAGGGCTCCGCGGACCGCACGCTCAGCCTCTACGTGCACGTGCCGTTCTGCGCGGTCCGCTGCGGCTACTGCGACTTCAACACCTACACGGCCGTGGAGCTCGGCGACGGGGTGTCCCAGGACGCCTACGCCGCCGACGCCGCTGCGGAGGTCCGGTGGGCCCGCCGGGTGCTGGAGGACTCCGGCGTGGCCGCCCGGCCCCTGCACAGCGTGTTCTTCGGCGGCGGCACCCCCACGCTGCTGCCCGCGGAGGACCTCGCCGCCGTCCTGGGGCAGGCCCGGGAGAGCTTCGGCCTCGCCGAGGGCGCCGAGGTCACCACGGAGGCCAACCCGGACTCGGTGACCCCGCGGTCCCTGCGGGTCCTCGCGGAGGCCGGGGTGACCCGGGTGTCCTTCGGCATGCAGTCCGCGGCCCCGCACGTGCTCGCCGTCCTGGACCGCACCCACGACCCCGACAACGTGCCGCGGGCGGTCGCCTGGGCGCGCGAGGCGGGACTGGGCGTGAGCGTGGACCTGATCTACGGCACCCCCGGGGAGACCCTGGCCGACTGGGAGCACTCGCTGCGCACCGCCGTGGGCTACGAGCCCGACCACGTCTCGGCCTACTCCCTGATCATCGAGGACGGCACCCGGCTGGCCGCCCGGATGCGGCGCGGGGAGGTCCCGCCGGTCGACGAGGACGACCAGGCCGACAAGTACGAGCTGGCCGACCGGATCCTGGGGGAGGCCGGCTACGAGTGGTACGAGGTGAGCAACTGGTCCCGGCCCGCCCGCGGCGCCGGCGCCCGGGCCCACCGCAGCCGGCACAACCTCGCGTACTGGCACAACCAGGACTGGTGGGGGATCGGCCCCGGGGCCCACTCGCACGTGGGCGGCACGCGCTGGTGGAACCTCAAGCACCCGGTGCCCTACACGAACCGGGTGCGGGCCGGGGAGTCGCCCGCGGCCGGGCGGGAGATCCTCGACGCGGACACCCGCCACCTCGAGCGCGTGATGCTCGAGGCGCGGATCCGGGACGGCCTGCCCGTGGCGGCCCTGGACGACGCCGGGCGTGCGGCGGTGGCCGGGCTCATCGCCGACGAGCTCGTGGAGCCCGGGCCGGCGCTGCGCGGGACGCTGGTGCTGACCCTGCGGGGCCGGCTCCTGGGCGACGCCGTGGTGCGGCGCCTGCTGGACTGACCGTGCGACGCCCGCCGGACCCGGCGGCGGGTGCCTCAGCGGCGGGCGGCGCGCTCCCGCGACCGCTCGCGCAGCTTCTCGGCGAGGCGGTCGTACAGACGGGTGTTGAACCGGTAGAGGTACGGCTCCCCGTGGTTCACCCGGATCCCGCCGGCCAGGGAGCCGAGGGCCAGCAGCAGCCAGGCCGCGGCGGCGGCGAGCGCGAAGAACCAGCCGACGAACGGGACGGGGGCGAGCAGCACGCCGGCGACCACCACGAGCGTGGGCAGCAGGGTGAAGTTCATCGCCTCCCGCGACTCCTGCTCGGTGAACCTCCCCCGGCGGCGGAAGACGCGGTGGATGAGGAACGAGGGCACGAAGCCGACCACCCCGGCGAAGTGCGCCAGGGTCGCCCACTGGTGGTCCTCGGCGACGGTGAGCGGCTGCGCCACGGGGGAGAGGCCCTCGAACGGGGCCTCGGCGTTCTCGTGGCTCGATCGGGGGTCGGTCTGCACGGGCACGGAAGTCCTTCGGGGGTGGGACCGCGGCGCGGCTGCGGTCGGCGGATGGAGTGGCTCGATTCTACCGGCCGGTTCGGGAGTTGCACGGGGTTCGCCCGCGCACGTGTGCCTGTGTGACGTGATGTCGGTCGCGCCGGCCCGGGAGCTCAGGCGCCCGGGGCGGTGAGGAAGTCGATGAGCTCCTCGACCCGCCCCAGGAGGGCGGGCTCGAGGTCGGCGTAGCTGTCCACCCGGGAGAGGATGTGCTGCCACGCCCGGCCGAGGTCCCCGGGAGTGCGGTGCGGCCAGCCCAGGGCCGCGGCGGTGCCGGTCTTCCAGTCGGTGCCCCGTGGGACCACGGGCCAGGCCTCGATGCCGAGGACCGGGGGCCGGACCGCCTGCCAGATGTCCACGTACGGGTGGCCCAGCACCAGCACGTTGCCGGCCGCCCCGGGCAGGCGCATCGTCCGCTCGGCGATCCGGGACTCCTTGGATCCGGGCACGAGGTGGTCCACGAGGATGCCCAGCCGCCGGCCCGGGCCCGGGCCGAACTCCTGCACCGCCGCCGGCAGGTCGTCGACGCCGTGCAGCGGCTCCACGACGATGCCCTCGACCGCCAGGTCGTGCCCCCAGACCTTGGCCACGAGCTCGGCGTCGTGGTAGCCCTCGACCCATACGCGGGAGGCCTTGGCGGTGCTCGCGCGCAGCCCCTCCACGGCCACGGAGCCGGAGCGGGTGCGCCCGGGCCGCTTCGCCGCCGGGGCCCGGCGGGGCTCCACGACGACGACGGGCTCGCCCTCCAGCAGGAAGCCCGGCCCGAGCGGGAACGCCTTGACCCGGCCGCGGCGGTCCTCCAGGCCCATGACCCGCATTCCGCCGATCGTCTCCAGGGACACGACCGCCCCGACCCAGCCGGTGGTGACGTCCTCCAGGAGCAGCCCGGGGGCGACCGGCACCTCCGCGGAGACCGGCTTCCGCCGGGCCAGGCCCGCGTCGTCGAGGCTGCGCGGCCCCCAGCCGTAGTCGCTCATGCTCGTCCTCCCGGTCGCGGTCCCGCCCGTCCGGCGCGGATCAGCCGGAAGCGTACCAAACCGGGCGGGCGGGACCGTGGGGTCGGACACGGGGGCTACACTGGATCGCGCTGGCACTGTGGCCGCCCGAGTGCCAGGCGGCCCGGGTGCCGAGGAGACGACGGGGAGGAGCGACGTGAACCATCCGAGACGACTGCAGATCCTGCAGGCCATCGTGGAGGACTACGTGCACTTCCAGGAGCCCGTGGGCTCCAAGGCCCTCGTGGAGCGGCACCGGCTCGGTGTCTCCTCGGCCACCGTGCGCAACGACATGGCCGCGCTCGAGGAGGAGGGCCTGATCACGGCCCCCCACACGAGCTCCGGCCGGATCCCCACCGACAAGGGCTACCGGACGTTCGTGGACCAGATCGCGGCCGTCAAGCCGCTCTCCGGCCCGGAGCGCCGGGCCATCCAGAGCCTGCTCGACGACGCCGCCGACCTCGACGACGTCATGGAGCGCACCGTGCGCCTGCTCGCCCAGCTCACCCACCAGGTGGCGGTCGTGCAGTACCCGCACGCGTCCGGGGTGACGGTGCGCCACGTGGAGGTCGTCGACCTCGGCGCGGGCCGGGTGCTCGTGGTGCTCATCCCCACCAACGGACGGGTCGCGCAGCGCGTGGCGGTGCTGCCCGCCCCCCTGGAGGAGGCGCAGCTGCTCGAGCTGCGCACCCGGGTGCTGGCCGCGGCCGTCGGCCGTTCCCTGGCCGCGGTGCCCGCGGCGCTCGTGACCATGACCGCCGACATGGCGCCCGCGCTGCGCCCGGCCGCCGAGACGGTGGCCGAGGTCGTCGGGGCCCTGGCCGCGGGCGGGGCCGAGCACCGCATGGTCATGGCCGGCACCGCCAACCTCGCCCGCGCCACCGGGGACTTCCACCTGAGCATCGGCCCCGTCCTGGAGGCGCTCGAGGAGCAGGTCGTCATGCTCCGGCTGCTCTCCGAGATGGAGCAGGACGCCCGCGGCGTGGCCGTGCGCATCGGCGCGGAGAACGCCGCGGGGCCCCTGTCCGAGGCGGCGGTCGTCGCCACCGGCTACGGGCCCCAGTCCAAGGTCGGGGTCGTGGGCCCCATGCGCATGGACTACCCGTCCACGATGGCGGCCGTGCGCGCCGTCGCCCGCTACCTCTCCCGTATCCTCGGGGGCTGAGCCCCCGCGGGCCCCGGTGCCGGGGCCCTGCACCAGAACTCCCACCAGACCTCTCGACAGAACGGACCACGGTGAGCAATCACTACGAGACCCTGGGTGTGTCCCGCGACGCCAGCCAGGAAGAGATCAAGAAGGCCTACCGGAAGAAGGCCCGCCGGCTGCACCCGGACGTCAATCCGAGTCCCGAGGCCGCGGAGGAGTTCAAGCGCGTCTCCCACGCCAACGACGTCCTCGCCGACCCGGAGAAGCGGCGGGTGTACGACGCCACCGGGAACGAGAACGGCACCGACACCGGCTTCGGCGGCGGGTTCCCGGGCACCGGCTTCGGCTTCCAGGACATCTTCGACACCTTCTTCCAGGGCGCCGGCGGCTCCGGGGCGGGCCGGCGCGGGCCCGCCTCCCGCACCCGCCAGGGCCAGGACGCGCTGATCAACGTGCGCGTGTCCCTCAAGGACGCGGTCTTCGGCACCGAGAAGAAGATCACCGTGGACACCGCGGTGGTCTGCCCCACCTGCAACGGCAGCTGCTGCCAGGAGGGCACCCGCCCGGAGACCTGCGAGGTCTGCCACGGCGCCGGCCAGGTGCAGCGCCAGGTGCAGTCCATCCTCGGGACCGTGGTGACCGCCGCCCCCTGCGCCACCTGTGACGGCTTCGGCACGGTCATCAAGCACCCTTGCCACGAGTGCTACGGCGAGGGCCGCGTGCGCGACCGCCGCCCCCTGACCGTCAAGATCCCGGCCGGGGTCTCCTCGGGCAACCGGATCCGCCTCTCCGGCCAGGGCGAGGCCGGCACGGCCGGCGGTCCCAACGGGGACCTCTACGTCGAGCTCAAGGTCGACCCGGACCCGACGTTCGAGCGGCAGGGCGACGACCTGCACGCCAGGGTGCGCGTGCCCATGACCTCCGCGGCCCTGGGCACCACCGTGACCCTCGAGACCTTCGACGGGGAGCGCGAGGTGCCGGTGACCCCGGGCACCCAGACCGGCCACACGGTCACCCTGCACGACCTCGGCGCCACGCGGCTGCGCGGCGGCGGCCGCGGCGAGCTCTTCGTCCACCTCGAGGTCGAGACGCCCACGGGGCTCGACGACGAGCAGCGGGAGCTGCTGGAGCAGCTCTCCCGGCTGCGCGGGGAGGAGCAGGCCACCGGCACCACGCTCGACAGCCCCGCCGGCTCCGGCGGGTTCTTCTCGCGGCTCAAGGACCGCTTCGACCTGTGAGCCTGCCCGTCTTCAAGGTGGAGCCCGGCCGGCTCGAGGGGCTCGGCCCGGGCGCGGTGCTCACCGTCACCGGGCCGGAGGCCCGCCACGCCGTCACGGTGCGCCGCCTCGGCCCCGGGGAGCGCCTCGAGCTGGTCGACGGCGCGGGCGCCCGGGCGACCGGGGAGCTGTGCGCCGCCGGGACGGACAGCAGGGACAGCATGGACGTGCGCCTGGCCGCGGTGAGCGCGGACCCGGTCCGCCGGCCGCGGCTGGTGCTCGCCCAGGCCCTCGCCAAGGGGGAGCGCGACCTCCTCGCCGTCGAGACGGCCACCGAGCTCGGCGTCGACGCGGTGGTGCCGTGGCAGGCGGAGCGCTCCATCGTGCGGTGGAAGAAGGAGCGGGCGGCCAAGAGCCACGACAAGTGGGTGCACACCGTGGCGGCCGCCGCCAAGCAGTCCCGCCGGGCCCGCTGGCCCGAGGTGCTGCCCCTGAGCACCACCCGGGAGCTCACGGCGCTGCTGGGGCGGCCCGGCACGGCGGGGGTCGTGCTGCACGAGCAGGCCCGCGAGTCCCTGGCGGGACTGCTCGGCGGACCGCACCGGCCCTGGGAGGCAGCGGAGCAGATCGTGCTCGTCGTCGGCCCGGAGGGCGGCATCGCCCCGGGCGAGCTCGAGGCCCTGGCCGGCGCCGGGGCGCGGACGCTGCGGCTGGGGCCCGAGGTGCTGCGCAGCTCCACGGCCGGCCCGGTCGCCCTGGCCGTGCTCAGTGCCGCGCTGGGCCGGTGGGACGGCGCACCGGGCTGAGCCCCGGCCCGGCGGCCCCGCCCACGCCCCCGGCGGGCCCGGCCCTCAGCCCGCGACGACCTCCACGGCCCCGTCGTCGCGCACGGTCCCGCCCTCGGCGTCCCGGCCCGTGACCGTCACCCCGTACCGGCCGGGGGTCAGCTCGACCTCGGTGCGGAACCCGACCGTCCCGTCGTCCCGCGCGGTGGTGCTCACCGACCCGCCGGCGACCGTCGCGCCGTCCTCGTCGAGGACCGCCCACCGGACGTCGTCCACGCCCTCCAGGGCCCGGCCGGAGATCTCGACGGCGCCCTCGGGGTGCGGGCCCTCCCGGGGGTCCAGCAGCCACAGGGGCGCCTCCAGGTTCCCGTCCGGGCGCAGGGGCTGGTCGAGCCGGACGGAGCCGAAGACCTCCTCCCGGGCCCTCCCGTCCACGAGCACCACCACCTCCGGCTCCGCGTTCTGCGGCAGCAGCCCCGTGCTGCTCGCCGTGGCCGTCACGGTGTGGGCGAGCTGCTGGAGCGCGAGGTGCGCGTCCTGCTCGTCCAGGCCGGCGCGGAAGGCCTCGGCGGGCAGGTCGACGGTGATCGTGCCGTCCGGCGAGGTGGAGCTTCCCACCTGGTCCACCGGGGACCAGAGGGTGCGGTAGCCCGGGTCCTGGGGCGCGGCGGTGGTCAGCAGCGCGGCCGCGGCCGCGATGGGGTCCACGGCCGCCGGGCCCTCGGTGGCGTCCCGGAACTCGCGGAACAGCCGCTGCTCCCCGTCGGCCGCCCCCGCCCAGTACACCGGGACCTTCGTGGTGGCGACCGCGCTGCTGCTGCCCGCGGCGCCGCTGCCCGCCACGCCGGGCGCGGCAGCGGAGGCCGGCGCGGAGGCGGGCGCAGCGCTCGATGCGGGAACGACGCCGTGGGGCGCCGCCCCGGGCCCCGGGGCGCACCCCGCGAGCACGACGACGCAGGCCGCGGACAGGGCGCCCGCGCGGCGGCGGGCGCGGCGGGCGGGGGACCGGAACAGGTCAGTGGCCATGGGGGGACGCACACCTCGTCTCTCCGGGTCGGTGGGGATGCCGGTGCGGCCGGCCGGGGCCCGCACCCGTCCCCCTGCCGGAGGACCCGACCATTCCAGCACAGCGTCCCGGGGCCCCACGCCCGCAACGGCCGCTGCACCGTGACCGATACCAAATCGGAATGTCCGCCGGGGCGGGCCCGGGCGCCGGAGCCGCGCGGTACTCTGGTAGCAGGGCCTGCCCCGCGGGGCGCCCGCCGCCGTACCGCGGTGCCCGCACCGGCACCCGCACCGCAAGCACAGCACCCATCGAGAGAGCGAGAGCACGGCCCCACGGGCCGCACCCATGACTGAGACGCTGCCCGGCACCACGCACCCACTGACGGCCCGCACCGTCATCACCTTTCCCGACCGCGAGACCATGGTCCGCTGCCTCGGCTCCGGGGACGACACCCTGCGCCAGGTCGAGGCGGCCTTCCCCGGCCTCTCGACCCGCCCGCGCGAGCTGGAGCTCGGCATCGAGGGTCCGACCGGTCCCGTGCAGATCGTCGCGACGCTCTTCGACGAGCTGAAGGTCCTCGCCGGACGCGAGACCGCGATCACCCCCCAGGTGATCACGCAGCTGCTCGAGCTCATCGGCCGGGACCTCTCCGTCCGGCCCAGCGGAGCGCTGACCCAGAACATCCTCTCCAGCCGGGGCCGCAAGATCCGGCCCAAGACCCTGCACCAGAAGTCCTACGTCGACGCGATCGACGAGCACACCGTCGTGTTCGGCATCGGTCCGGCCGGCACGGGCAAGACCTACCTCGCCATGGCCAAGGCCGTGCAGGCGCTGCAGGCCAAGGAGGTCTCCCGGATCATCCTCACGCGCCCGGCCGTGGAGGCGGGGGAGCGCCTCGGCTACCTGCCGGGGACGCTGAGCGAGAAGATCGACCCGTACCTGCGCCCGCTCTACGACGCGCTGCACGACATGATGGACCCGGAGTCCATCCCGCGGCTCATGGAGGCGGGGACGATCGAGGTGGCACCCCTGGCGTACATGCGCGGGCGGACCCTCAACGACGCGTTCATCATCCTCGACGAGGCGCAGAACACCACGCCCGAGCAGATGAAGATGTTCCTCACCCGCCTGGGCTTCGGCTCGAAGATGGTGATCACCGGCGACGTCACCCAGGTGGACCTGCCCGGCAGCACCTCGTCCGGGCTGCGCCAGGTGCAGCACGTGCTCGGCGGTGTCCAGGACGTCGCGTTCACCGAGATGACCGCGGAGGACGTCGTGCGCCACGAACTGGTGAGCCGCATCGTCAGCGCCTACGACGTCTTCGACACCACGAACCGGCGGCGCAACGAGCGCCGGGAGCGCAAGGAGAGCACGAGGGCGGCGCGGGCCGCCGAGAGCGGCGCCGCCCCCGAGCACGGGGAGCGCGCCTGATGGCCGTCGAGTTCGACCTCCACGCCGACCCCGAGGAGGTGCCGGCCGCGGACCGTGCGGCCTGGGCCGCCGTCGACGCCGAGCTGCTGGGCCGGCTCGCCGAGCACGTCCTGCGGCGCCTGCACGTGCACCCCGACGCCGAGCTGTCGATCGCCGTCGTCGGCGAGGAGGAGATGGCGCGCCTGCACGTCGAGTGGATGGACCTGCCCGGCGCCACGGACGTGCTCTCCTTCCCCATGGACGAGCTGCGCCCCGGCACCGCCGAGCGGCCCGCGGAGGGGACGCTGGGCGACATCGTGCTGTGCCCGCCGGTGGCCCGCCGCCAGGCCGAGGCCGCCGGGCACTCGGTCGCGGACGAGCTGTGCCTGCTCACCACCCACGGGATCCTGCACCTGCTGGGCCACGACCACGCCGAGCCCGACGAGCGGCGCGTCATGTTCGCCCTGCAGCGGGACCTGCTCACCGACTTCCTCGGCCGTCCCGCCCCGGTCGAGACCATGGAGTAGCGGACCGTGACCACTGCCGTCCTGGTCCTCGCGGCCGTCGTGTTCCTGTGCACGGCGTTCGTGCTCACCGCCGCGGAGACCGGCCTGACCTACCTGCCGCGCGCCGACGCCGAGACCATCGTCCGGGAGGACCCCGGCTCGGCCGCCGCCAGGCTGCTGGCCACGCCCACCGCCCACCTGCACGCCCTGCGCTTCTGGACGGTGTGGTTCGAGACCGCCTCCGCCGTGGCCGTGGCCCTCGCGATGTTCCACGGGCTCGGGGACGTCTGGCTGGCCGGGCTGCTCGCCACCGTGGTGATGGCCGCGGTGGGCTTCGTCCTCACCGGGGTGTCCCCCCGCCAGGTGGGCCGCAGCAACCCCGCCGGCACCGTCCGGTTCACCTCGGGCCTCGTGCGCGTGCTGCGCGCCGTGCTGGGGCCCGTGCCGGGCCTGCTGGTGCGCCTCGGGTCCTCGGTCGCCCGGGCGCCCGGGCACGCCGCCCCCGGCTTCCTCACCGAGGAGGAGCTGCTCGAGTTCGTCGACCGCTCCACCGACCAGGACGTCATCGAGGACAACGAGGCCGAGCTGCTGCACTCGGTCTTCGACCTCGACGACACGAACGTCCGGGCCGTCATGGTGCCGCGCACCGACATGGTCACCGTCGACGACGACGACACCGTGGACAACGCGCTGAACCTCTTCTTCCGCTCGGGCTACTCCCGGATCCCCGTCATCGGGGAGAGCGCCGACGACGTGCTCGGGATCCTCTACCAGAAGGACCTGGCGGAGCGCGTGCACCGGCAGGGCGCCGGGCTGCGGATCGGCGGGCTGTCCGAGCTGGCCCGCGAGGTCCGCTACGTGCCGGAGTCCAAGAAGGTCAACGAGCTGCTGCGCGAGATGCAGCTCGAGTCCATCCACGTGGCCGTCGTCGTCGACGAGTACGGCGGCACCGCCGGGCTGGTGACCCTGGAGGACCTCATCGAGGAGCTGCTCGGGGAGATCGTCGACGAGTACGACCGCGAGAAGCCCGAGGTCGCCGAGCTCGGCGACGGCCGCTACCGCGTCTCGGCAGCCCTGGGGGTCGAGGACCTGGGCGACCTGTTCGGCGTCGACCTCGAGGACGACGAGGTGGACACGGCCGGCGGGCTGCTGGCCAAGAGCATCGGCCGGGTGCCCATCGTGGGCTCCCGCGCCACCGTCGAGGGCATCGTCCTCGAAGCCGTCACCCTGGAGGGCCGGCGCAACCGGGTGGGCCAGCTGGAGGTCCACCGGGACCCGGAGTGGGTTCCCCCGGGGTCCACGGCCGTGGATCCCGCCGCACTGGAGTCCGAGGAGGAGTCCCACCACCATGTCTGAGCCCACCCCCGCCGAGCCCGCCCCCGCCGGGTCCACAGAGCCCCCCGGGCCGTTCCGCGCCGGGTTCGCGGTGCTCGTCGGCCGTCCGAACGCCGGCAAGTCCACGCTGACCAACGCCCTGGTCGGGCAGAAGGTCGCGATCACCTCGAACCGCCCGCAGACCACGCGCCACACCATCCGCGGCATCGTGCACCGCCCCGAGGGGCAGCTCGTGCTGGTGGACACCCCGGGGCTGCACCGGCCGCGGACCCTGCTGGGCGAGCGGCTCAACGACCTCGTGGCCGACACGCTCGCGGAGGTCGACGTCATCGGCTTCTGCGTCCCCGCCGACCAGAAGATCGGCCCGGGGGACCGCTACATCGCCCAGCAGCTGGCCGCCTCCGGCAACAAGCCCGTCGTCGCGATCGTCACGAAGACCGACACCGTCTCCCGCGCCGAGCTCACGGAGCAGCTGCTGGCCGTCACCGAGCTCGGCCGCTCCGTCATGGCGGCCGAGCACCAGGCCCGCGCCGAGCGGGCCGAGCGCGCCGCCCGGAAGCCGCGGCACCGCGGAACGGCCGCGCCCGCGCCGGTCGCGCCTCCCGCGGAGCCGGGGTGGGCGGACGTCATCCCCGTCTCGGCCGTGGACGGCTTCCAGGTGGAGGCCCTCGCCCAGCTGCTCGTCGCCCGGATGCCCGAGTCCCCGGCGCTGTACCCCGACGGCGAGCTGACCGACGAGCCGGAGCTGACCATGGTCGCGGAGCTCGTCCGCGAGGCGGCCCTCGAAGGAGTGCGCGACGAGCTGCCGCACTCCCTGGCGGTCGTGGTCGAGGAGATGGTCCCGCGCGAGGGCCGCCCGGCCGACCGCCCGCTGCTGGACGTTCGGGTCAACGTCTACGTGGAGCGGTCCTCGCAGAAGGCCATCATCATCGGCAAGGGCGGCTCCCGGCTGCGCGAGATCGGCACCCGCTCCCGCACCGCCATCGAGGCGCTGCTGGGTACCAAGGTCTACCTCGACCTGCACGTGAAGATCGCCAAGGAGTGGCAGCGCGACCCCAAGCAGCTCTCCCGCCTGGGTTTCTAGGCCGGACGTCCAGGTCCCGGCGCGCGCCCCCGCCGCGCGCCCCCACCGCGTGGCCCGTCACGGGCCGCGCCGCGCACGACTAGCATGGCTCCCGGCGCCCCGGCCGGGCGCCGTCCCCCCGACCCCGGCCCCCGCCGCGGCCGTTCCAGGAGAAGATCACCGTGTCCTCAACGCCCCCCGACGCCCCCGGGCGGCCGCGCGCCCGCCGATGGTCCCGGAAGCGCTGGGCCGCCCTGGCGGTGGTGCTGGTGCTGCTCGTGGTCCTCGGCGTCGGGGTGGCGGCGACCTGGCGGCTGCAGTCCAACCTGGACACGTCCCCGCTGGACCTCGGCGACGGCTCCGGCACGGTCGAGGAGGGGCCGCTGGACGTCCTCGTGATGGGCACCGACACCCGTGAGGGCGAGGGCAACGACCAGTACGGCGACGACGACGACAGCTCCGGGTCCGGGCTGACGGACGTCATGATGCTCGTGCACGTGGCCGAGGACCGCAGCGGCGTCACGGTCGTCTCGCTCCCGCGCGACCTCGTGACCGACATCCCGCGGTGCACCGACCCCGAGTCCGGGGAGGTGCACCCGGCCGAGGAGGACGCGATGCTGAACTCGGCGATCGCCAACGGCGGCCCCGGGTGCACGGTCGCCACGGTCAACCGGATGACGGGCCTGAAGATGGACCACTTCATGCTCGCCGACTTCAACGCCGTCAAGGAGCTGTCCTCCACGGTGGGCGGGGTCGAGGTGTGCGTCAACGAGGCCGTCGACGACCCGAAGTCCGGCCTGGAGCTGCCCGCCGGCGTGTCCTCGGTGGAGGGCGAGCAGGCCCTGGCCTTCCTGCGCAGCCGGGCCGCGTTCGGGGACGGCGGGGACACCAGCCGGATCCGCTCCCAGCAGTCCTTCCTGGCCTCGCTGGCGCGCAAGATCAAGGAGGAGGGCACCCTCAAGGATCTGCCCAAGCTCTACGAGATCGCCGACGTGGCGACCCGCAACCTGCACGTGGACGAGGACCTCGCGTCGGTGCCCACCATGGTCGGCCTCGCCACCGCCGTGCGCGGGGTGGACCTGGCGGACATGGTGTTCGTCACCGTGCCCACCGAGCCCTACGCCCTGGACCCCAACCGCCTCCAGCTCGAGGAGGACGCGGCGGAGGACCTCTTCGAGGCGCTGCGCGAGGACAGGTCGCTCACCAGCCCCACGGAGGCCCCGACGGCCTCGGCGAGCCCCTCGCCCGAGGCGTCGACGGCCCCGCCGTTCGACCCGGAGACGGTGCCGCTGTCGGTGTCCAACGCCTCCGGCGTCGAGGGCCGCGACGGCGACATCGCCGAGGTGCTCGAGGGCGAGGGGTACGCCCCGGTGGAGAGCGGGGCGCAGCCGGCGGAGCTGCCGGGCACGCAGGTCTTCTTCGGCGCCGGCTGGTCCGAGGCCGCCGCCGCCGTGGCCGAGCTGCTCGGCGTGCCGTCGTCGCAGATCGTGCCCACCACCGACATCGCCGGGGTCCTCGTCTCGGTGGGCCAGGACTTCCCGGAGGGGGACCGCCTGGAGGTGCGCTCCGCGCTGCCGGGGGAGCTCAACGGCCAGACCGCAGAGCAGTACACCTGCCAGCAGGCGGCGGGGGACTGGTGAGCCGGTCCGCCGCGCGCCGCGTGATAGGTTGGACACATGCGGACAGGGACCCTCCTCCTTACGTGCCGCAACGGGGCCTGACCCGTCGTCGAATGGCCGGCCTCCCGTTGCGGAGTTCCTGATGCCCGGCCACCCGCAGACTTCTCGAGCAGAACAGGCCCACCCCATGCGCAACCGCCAGCAGCCCTCCGGCATGCCGATCCACAAGTACGTGCCGTACCAGCAGCAGTTCCCCTTCGACATGTCCGACCGCACCTGGCCGGACCGGGTGATCACGGAGGCGCCGCGCTGGTGCGCCGTGGACCTGCGCGACGGGAACCAGGCGCTCATCGACCCCATGAACTCCGACCGCAAGCTCACGATGTTCGAGCTGCTGGTGCGGATGGGCTACAAGGAGATCGAGGTGGGCTTCCCGTCCGCCTCCCAGACCGACTTCGACTTCGTGCGCCGGCTCATCGAGGAGGACCGGATCCCGGACGACGTCTCCATCCAGGTCCTCACCCAGTCCCGCGAGCACCTGATCGAGCGCACCTACGAGGCCATCGACGGCGCCGACAAGGCCATCGTCCACCTCTACAACGCGACCTCCACGCTGCAGCGGCGCGTGGTGTTCGAACAGGACATGGACGGGATCGTCGACATCGCCCTCACGGGGGCGCGGCTGTGCATGAAGTACGAGGAGCAGCTGAAGAACACCGCCGTGACCTACGAGTACTCCCCGGAGTCCTACACCGGCACGGAGCTGGAGTTCGCAGCCCGCATCTCGAACGCGGTGGCGGAGACCTTCGAGATCGGCGGGGAGCGGGAGATGATCCTCAACCTGCCCGCGACCGTCGAGATGGCCACCCCCAACGTCTACGCGGACTCCATCGAGTGGATGTGCCGCAACCTCTACAACCGGGACGCCACCGTGGTCTCCCTGCACCCGCACAACGACCGCGGCACCGGGGTGGCCGCCGCCGAGCTCGGCTACCTGGCCGGCGCCGACCGGATCGAGGGCTGCCTGTTCGGCAACGGCGAGCGCACGGGCAACGTCGACCTCGTGACCCTGGGCCTGAACCTGCTGACCCAGGGCGTGGACCCGCAGATCGACTTCTCCGACATCGACGACATCCGGCGCACCGTGGAGTACTGCAACCAGCTGCCCGTCCACGAGCGCTCCCCGTATGGCGGGGACCTGGTCTTCACGGCCTTCTCCGGCTCCCACCAGGACGCCATCAAGAAGGGCTTCGACCGGATGGCGCGGGACGCCCAGGCGCAGGAGCGCTCCGTGGACGAGCTCGTGTGGGCGGTGCCCTACCTGCCGATCGACCCGAAGGACCTCGGCCGGACCTACGAGGCCGTGATCCGGGTCAACTCGCAGTCCGGAAAGGGCGGCGTGGCCTACCTGCTCAAGAACGAGCACGGCCTGGACCTGCCCCGCCGGGCGCAGATCGAGTTCTCCCGGGTGGTGCAGGAGCACACGGACACCAGCGGCGGGGAGGTCTCCGGGGCCCAGCTGTGGAAGGCGTTCGAGGACGAGTACCTGCCCACCGCCCACGAGTCCGGCGACGGACGCTGGGGCCGCTACCGGATCACCAACATCACCACGACCTCCGAGGAGGACGGGGAGACCACCCTCGAGATCGGCCTGGACGTCGAGGGCACCCAGCACCACTGCACCGGGCAGGGCAACGGCCCCATCGAGGCGCTGCTCGCGGTCTTCGCCGCCGAGGGCGTGGACGTGCGCGTGCTCGACTACAGCGAGCACGCCATGTCCGCCGGCGGCGACGCGCAGGCCGCCAGCTACGTCGAGGCGGCCGTGGGCGACCGGGTGCTGTGGGGCGTGGGGATCGACGCGAACACCACCCGCGCCTCCCTCAAGGCGGTCGTCTCCGCGGTGAACCGCGCGGTCCGGGACGCCCAGGGCTGAGCTCCCGTCTCCGCGCCGGCACGGCGGGCCGCCCCTGCGGGGGCGGCCCGCCGTCGCGGTGCCGGAGCGCCCGGCTGCGGTGTCCGCCGGGCGTGGGAGAATGACCGAGTGGCCAGGACGACCTTCGCATCGCGCACCTACCGGGACGACGCCGTGGTGCTGCGCACCTACAAGCTGGGCGAGGCGGACCGGATCGTGGTGCTGCTGACCCGCGACCACGGTCAGGTGCGGGCGGTGGCGAAGGGCGTGCGCCGGACCACCTCCCGCTTCGGCTCCCGGCTGGAGCCGTTCAACGTGGCCGAGCTGCAGCTGGTCACCGGCCGGAACCTGGAGATCGTCTCCCAGGCCCTGGGCAAGCGCGGCTACGGGTCGGTCATCGCCGCGGACTACGCCAAGTACACCGCGGCCGCCGCCATGGCCGAGGCCGCGGAGAGGTTCACCGAGAACGACGACGAGTCCGCGGCCCAGCAGTACCGGCTGCTGGTCGGCGCGCTGTCCGCCCTGGCCCGCGGGCTGCACGAGCCGGGCGCGGTCCTGGACTCCTACCTCCTGCGCGCCGTGTCCACCGCCGGGTGGGCGCCGAGCTTCACGGACTGCGCCCGCTGCGGGGCCCCCGGTCCGCACGAGGCGTTCTCGGCGCCGCTCGGCGGCGCCGTCTGCCCGGCGTGCCGCCCGCCCGGGGCCGCCGCCCCGGACCCCGCCACGGTCTCGCACCTGTCCGCGCTGCTCACGGGGGACTGGGAGCGCATCGCGGCCGCGGACCCGCGCACGGCCCGGGCCGCGGCGGGAATCGTGGCGTCCTACGTACAGTGGCACCTGGAGAGGGCCGTCCGGTCCCTGCACCTCGTGGAACGGAGCTGACCATGCCCGGCTTTGCCGCCCCGCCCCCGCACCCCACCGGCGTCACCGCCCCGCCCATCCCGTCCCGGTTCGTGCCCCGGCACGTGGCCGTGGTGATGGACGGCAACGGACGCTGGGCGAACCAGCGCGGCCTGCCGCGCAACGAGGGCCACAAGGCGGGGGAGGCGGCGCTCATCGAGGTGATGGCCGGGGCCATCGAGCTGGGCATCCCCTACGTGAGCGCCTACGCCTTCTCCACCGAGAACTGGAAGCGGTCCCTCGACGAGGTCACGTTCCTGATGAACTACACCGCCGACGTCATGGAGCGCCAGCTGCCCACCTTCCAGGAGTGGGGCGTCCGGATCCGGTGGGCCGGCCGCAGGCCCCGCCTGTGGCGGGCCGTGATCAACCGCCTCGAGGAGGCGGAGCGGGCCACTCGCGACAACGACGTGGTGACCCTGACCATGTGCGTCAACTACGGCGGGCGGGCCGAGATCGCCGACGCCGCGGCGGCCATCGCCGCCGACGCGAAGGCGGGCCTGCTCAACCCGCGCAGCATCGACGAGGCCACGGTGCAGCGCTACCTCGACGAGCCCGACCTCCCGGACGTCGACCTGTTCCTGCGCTCCTCCGGGGAGCAGCGGATCTCGAACTTCCTGCTGTGGCAGTCCGCCTACGCCGAGCTCGTCTTCCAGGACGTCCTGTGGCCGGACGTCGACCGCCGCACGCTGTGGGAGGCGGTGGAGGCCTACGCCCGCCGTGACCGCCGGTACGGCGGCGCCGTCGACCGGGTCGCGGGTCCCGGCGTCTCCGCCTGAGCGGCCCCGGGCCGGCCGAGGGCGCGCAGCCACGCCACGAGGTCCTGCTGGGCGGCCCGCCGCACGGGCCCGCGGGAGAGATGGACGTCGTGCACCGCGCCCTCGTAGGAGCGCACGGTCACGTCCGGGCCGAGGTCCGGGGCGTGCCGTCGGATCTGCCGGACGTCCAGCACCGTGTCGGCCGAGCGCATCCGCTCCGACCACCAGGGCCGGATGTGCGAGCGTGCCGAGACCTGGACCAGCACGGGAACCTGAAGGTCCAGCCCGCGCGAGACCTCACGTTGAGCTTGAAGGACAGCGTTGAGCCACCCCGGGGTGATGTCGAAGCTGGTCTCGGGCCGCCACCGCGGATCGATCGGCCACTCGCCCTCGGCGTGCTCGCTGATCACCCGGTAGTAGTGGCTGCGCAGCCGGGCCCGCACGGCACGGTCCGGACGCCGCCGGGCGAGACGGCCCAGGGCCGGGCGGAGGGCGGCGCCCACCGCGTCCGCGCCGTGGCTGCCCAGCCACGGGGCGTTCAGGGCCAGGCCCGCCAGCCGGCCCGGGTGGCGGGCCGCCCACAGGGCCGCGGTCAGGCCGCCGGTGGAATGACCCATCAGCACGAGCCGGCCGCCCGGCGCGGGCAGCCCGTCCTCGGCCAGCAGCGCGAGGGCGGCGGCGATGTCGTCGTCGTAGTCGGCGAGATCGATGGCGTGCCCGGGACTGCCGGCACCCCCGGCGAGCACCGCGTCGGTGAGGTTGCGCCCGTACCCGTGCAGGTCCAGGGCGTAGAAGCCGTACCCGGCCGCGGCGCACGTCCGGGCGAGCTCGGCGTTGAAGAAGTAGTCGGACCACCCGTGCAGGTACAGCACGACGTCGCAGGGGGCCCCGCCCGCGGCCGGTCGGCCGTCGGGACGGTGGCGCACCACCGTGGCGGTGGTGTGCGGCGCCGAGTCCGGCCCCAGGTCCACGGTGCGGGCGCGGAAACCCGGTCCCAGCACGTCGGGGACCCACGGGTCCGGGGGAGCGCTCAACCGGTCACCTCCCGCGGGCGGTCGTCGGCCCGCCCGAGGTGCTCGCGGGGCCGCCCGGGCGGTGGGGGGCCCTGTGGAAGACTGGGCCCATGCGCTTCTACCCTATGTTCTTCCAGGCCGTGTTCTCCCGGATGGACGCCGAGAAGGCCCACCGGGTGGGCTTCGCCGGCGTCCGGGCGGCCCGGGCCGTGCGGCTGAGCACGGCCCTGCGGGTCTACACCCGCGCCGATCCCGCCCTCGAGGTCGAGGCGCTCGGCCTGCGCTTCCCCTCGCCCTTCGGCCTCGCGGCCGGCTTCGACAAGGGGGCCGAGGGGATCGGCGCCCTGACCGACCTCGGCTTCGGCCACGTCGAGATCGGCACCGTGACCGCCCAGGCGCAGCCGGGCAACCCGCGCCCCCGGCTCTTCCGCCTCGTGCGGGACCGCGCCGTGGTGAACCGGATGGGCTTCAACAACGACGGCGCCGAGGCGGTGGCCCCGCGGCTGGCCCGGGCCCGGCGCGAGCTCGAGGCCGACCACCGCGGCCGCGCCCGGCCGGTGCTGGGCGTGAACATCGGCAAGACGAAGGTGGTCCCGCTCGAGGACGCGGTGGACGACTACCTGCAGAGCACCCGCACGCTCGCGCCCCTGGCCGACTACCTGGTGGTCAACGTGTCCTCGCCCAACACCCCGGGACTGCGCCGGCTCCAGGACATCGAGAGCCTGCGTCCGCTCCTCTCGGCCGTGGGCGCCGCGGCCGACGAGGCCGCCGCCCGGCACGTGCCCCTGCTGGCCAAGATCGCCCCGGACCTCTCCGAGGAGGACGTCCTGGCCGTGGCCGACCTGGCTCTGGACCTCGGGCTCGACGGCATCGTGGCCACCAACACGACGATCTCCCGGGAGGGACTCGCCGCCGACCCCGCCGAGGTCGAGGCCTGCGGGGCCGGCGGGCTCTCCGGGGCCCCGCTGCGGGAGCGCTCCCTCGAGGTGCTGCGCCTGCTGCGCGAGCGCGTGGGGGACCGGCTCGTGCTCGTCTCCGTGGGCGGGGTGACCACCGCCGAGGACGTCCAGGAGCGCCTGGCCGCCGGCGCCACCCTCGTTCAGGGCTACACCGGGTTCCTCTACGAGGGGCCGTTCTGGGCCAGGAGCATCAACCAGGGGCTCGCGCGCCTGGCACGCCGCCGCGGCTGAGCCCGGGAACGGCTCCGCCCCCGGGCCGAGGGCACGGGGGCGGAGCGGGAGCCGTGGAGCCCTGTGGTCCGATCAGGAAGGACGCTCCCCGCGGGCGACCTGCGGCTTGGGCAGGCGCAGCCGGCGCATGGTGAACCCGCGCATTGCGGCGTACCAGCGCACGCCCGGCTCCACCGTCCCGAACCTGGCCCGGATCGCCTTCTTCATCCGGCCCGTGGACAGGACGGCGTCGGCGATGCCCAGGAGCATGAGCGCCCAGATGACGTAGACCCCGTAGGTGGCCACGTCCTGGATCGGGAAGAACAGCACGACCAGGGCCACCAGGGCCACGACCATCAGGTACTCGCCCACGTTGATCCGGGAGTCCACCCAGTCCCGCGCGAAGCGCCGCTGCGGACCCTTGTCCCGCGGGCCGAGGTAGCGCTCGTCGCCGGCGGCCATCCCCGCCTGGGCCCGCATCCGCTGCTCGCGGGCGCTCTCCCGGGACTGGGCCTTGGCGGCCTTGCGGTCCTCGGGCACCAGGGGGCGGCGGCGGGCGGCCTCCTGCACCCGGCGGCTCGGCGTCGGCCGGCCCTTGCCCGGGGTCTGCCGGGGGGCGGCCGGCTCGGCCCGGGGCGGCTCAGCGGTCACCGCGGTGGAACCCGCGCGGTCTGCGTCCTTCTTGCGTCCAAACACCCGTCAAGGATAGCCGACGCACCTGCGTCCCACCGCCGGGGCCCGCACGTAGGCTGGCCACCATGAACGCGCCGTACACCCCCACCGTCCCCGTTCCCCTCGACGCCGTGCGCGCGGCCGTGCACGCCGACCTGCCGAGGACCGTTGCCCAGCTGGCGGAGCTGGTGGCGGTCCCCGGCATCGCCTGGGAGTCCTTCGACGCCGCGCAGCTCGAGCGCAGCGCCGAGGCCGTCGCCGCCGTGCTGGCCGGCGCCGGGCTCGACGAGGTGGAGATCCTCCGGGTGCCCCTCGGGGACGGCCCGGGCCACCCGGCCGTCGTGGCCCGCCGCCGGCCCGCCCCCGGCTACCCGACGGTGCTGCTCTACGCCCACCACGACGTCCAGCCGCCGGGCCGGCGGGAGCTGTGGGAGTCCGACCCGTTCGTCGCCGAGGAGCGGGACGGACGGCTGTACGGCCGGGGCGCCGCCGACGACAAGGCGGGGATCATGGCCCACGTGGCGGCCCTGCGCGCCGCGACGGACCAGCGGGGCGAGGACCTCGGGCTCGGGGTGACGGTCTTCGTGGAGGGCGAGGAGGAGGCGGGGTCCCCGTCCTTCCGGGACTTCCTGGAGGCCTACCGGGACCGGCTGGCCGCCGACGTCATCGTGATCGCCGACTCCGCGAACTGGGAGGTCGGGGTGCCGGCGCTGACCACGAGCCTGCGCGGCATGGTCGGGGCGGTCGTGGAGGTCTCCGTGCTGGAGCACGCCGTGCACTCCGGGATGTACGGCGGGCCGGTCCTGGACGCGCCCACGCTGCTGGCCCGGCTGATCGCCACCTTCCACGACGACGACGGCGCCGTGGCCGTCGCAGGACTGCACGCCGAGGACAGCACCGACCTCGTCTACGACGAGCAGCGCTTCCGCGCCGACGCCGCGGTCCGCGACGGCGTTCGGCTCGCCGGGCGCGGCTCCATCGCGTCGCGGCTCTGGACGCAGCCGGCGCTGTCGGTCACGGGGATGGACGTGACCCCCGTCGACGTCGCCTCCAACACGATCGCGCCCTCCTCCCGCGCCAAGATCAGCCTGCGGACAGCGCCCGGCCAGGACCCCGCCGAGGCGGCCGAGGCCCTGCGTCGGCACGTGGAGTCCCACGCGCCCTTCGGCGCGCACGTGCGCTTCGAGCTGGAGGAGACGGGGCAGTCCTTCCGCACCGACATGGGCTCCGAGGCGGCCCGCGTCGCGCAGTGGGCGCTGGGGGAGGCGTGGGGCCGTCCCGCCGTGGAGACGGGGATCGGCGGGTCGATCCCCTTCACCGCGGACCTGCTGGAGGTCTATCCTGGGGCGGACATCCTCATCACGGGCGTCGAGGACCCTGACTCGCGGGCGCACAGCGCCAACGAGTCCTTGCACCTGGCGGACTTCGAGCGCGCGGTGGTCGCGGAGACCCTCATGCTGCTGGGCCTCGACGACGCCGCCCGTTCCGGGCAGCAGCCCGGGGAATGAACCCGGGCGCCCGTCCGTTGTGCCCGTGACAGACCCGCCGCCGGCCCGAACCCGGGCGGCGACCCTCCACAGAAAGTGAGCATCATGAGCGTCACGACCGAGAACGGCGCCGCAGTGGACGGCCTGCCCACCCACGGCGTCGTGCTGACCGAGGTCGCGTCCCAGAAGGTCCGCGCCCTGCTCGAGCAGGAGGGCCGCACGGACCTCCGGCTGCGCGTGGCGGTGCAGCCCGGCGGCTGCTCCGGCCTCATCTACCAGCTGTACTTCGACGAGCGCATCCTGGACGGGGACTCCGTGCGGGACTTCGGCGGCGTCGAGGTCGTCGTGGACAAGATGAGCGTGCCCTACCTCGAGGGCTCGACCGTCGACTTCGAGGACACGATCTCCAAGCAGGGGTTCTCGATCGACAACCCGAACGCGGGGGGTTCCTGCGCCTGCGGCGACTCCTTCCACTGAGCCGCCCCGTACCCTCCCGAGAGGCCCGCCGTCCGCCCGGACGGCGGGCCTCCGTGCGTTGCGGGAGCGTCCCCGGAAACCGGCCCGCACCGCGCCCCGGACCGCCGCGCGGACGCTGACACTGTGTCACCAGATGTCAGCGACTAGGGGTAAGCTCGGAGGGAAACATTCCACATGACTGTGTCCAGGCTCTGGGAATCGGGGCCTTCGGCGCGCAGACGACGAGCACGAGAAGAAGAGGAAGGGCCGTCTGTGAGTTCGCACACACGAACCGGCAGCCGCCGGCGCCGCGCGGCAAGGACGTCCGCGGTCGCCGTCCTGGCAGCAACCGCGCTGACCGGTTGCTCCGAGGAGGCGAAGCTCGGCTGGATGCCCACCGAGCGGGGCGTCACCGACAACGCCGACATGATCCTGGACCTGTGGATCGGGTCGTGGATCGCGGCCCTGGCCGTGGGCCTGGTGACCTGGGGCCTCATGCTCTGGTGCATGATCGCCTACCGCCGCCGCAAGAACGAGACCGGCTACCCGCGGCAGGTGGCCTACCACGCGCCGCTCGAGGTCTTCTACACGATCGTGCCGATCGCGCTGATCATGTCCCTCTTCTTCTTCACGGTGCGCACGCAGGCCGCGATCACCACCCCGCACGACAACCCGGACGTCACCGTCCAGGTGTACGGCAAGCAGTGGGCCTGGGACTTCAACTACCTCACCGACGACGTGTGGGACACCGGCATCCAGGGCCACCTGGACGGCGAGGAGGGCGTGCCCGAGCGCGTGCCCACCCTCTACCTGCCCGTGGACAGCGACATCGAGCTGCAGGTCACCTCCCGCGACGTCATCCACTCCTTCTGGGTCCCCGCGTTCCTCGAGAAGGCGGACATGTTCCCCGGCCGCACCAACACCATCAGCATCACCACGGGCCGGGAGGGCTCTTACTTCGGCAAGTGCGCCGAGTTCTGCGGCGAGTACCACTCCGAGATGCTCTTCAACGTCAACGTGGTCAGCCAGGCCGAGTACGACGCCCACATCCAGTCCCTGCGCGACGCGGGACAGACCGGTGCGCTGGGCGCGGAGTACAACCGCGACTCCTACCCGGACCCGGGCGAGGAGTACGTGAGCGAGCCCGGCTCCGCCGGCGAGTTCCCGGACGTCGACCAGCCCGCCGACCTGTCCACGACCAACTAAGGAGTACCGGTGTCCACTCTCGAGTATTCACGGGACGAGGCAGCCACAGTCGCTCCGCGCGTGGTGCCCCGGTCCAAGGGGCGGATGGTCGTCAGCTGGCTGACGACCACCGACCACAAGACCATCGGGTACATGTACCTGATCTCCTCCTTCACCTTCTTCTGCATCGCCGGGATCATGGCGCTGCTGATCCGCGCCGAGCTCTTCGAGCCCGGCATGCAGATCCTGGAGACCAAGGAGCAGTACAACCAGCTGTTCACCATGCACGGCACGATCATGCTGCTGATGTTCGGCACCCCGCTGTTCGTGGGCTTCGCCAACGTCATCGTCCCGCTGCAGATCGGGGCCCCGGACGTGGCCTTCCCGCGGCTGAACGCCCTGGCGTTCTGGTTCTTCCTGTTCGGTTCCCTGATCGCCACCGCCGGGTTCCTCACCCCGCAGGGGGCGGCCTCCTTCGGCTGGTACGCATACGCACCGCTGTCCAACGCGTCCTTCACTCCCGGAGTCGGCGGTGACCTGTGGGTGTTCGGTCTTATCTTGTCCGGTTTCGGCACGATCATGGGCGCGGTCAACTTCATCACCACGATCATCGCGATGCGCGCCCCGGGCATGACCGTGTGGCGGATGGGCCTGTTCACCTGGAACGTGCTCATCACCTCGCTGCTCGTGATCATGGCCTTCCCCCCACTCACTGCCGCGCTGTTCGCGCTGGGCATGGACCGCACCCTCGGTGGCAACATTTTCGACCCCGCCAACGGTGGGCCGGTGCTGTGGCAAAACCTGTTCTGGTTCTTCGGCCACCCCGAGGTCTACATCCTCGCCCTGCCGTTCTTCGGCATCGTCTCCGAGATCATCCCGGTGTTCTCCCGCAAGCCGCTGTTCGGCTACAAGGGTCTGGTGTTCGCCACGATCGCCATCGCCGCGCTGTCGGTGACGGTGTGGGCCCACCACATGTACGTCACCGGCGCGGTGTTCTTGAGCTTCTTCGCGTTCATGACCATGATGATCGCCGTGCCCACCGGGGTGAAGTTCTTCAACTGGATCGCCACCATGTGGCAGGGCTCCATCACCTTCGAAACGCCGATGCTGTGGGTGCTGGGCTTCATGTTCACCTTTATCTTCGGTGGTCTGACCGGGGTGATCCTCGCTGCCCCGCCGCTGGACTTCCATCTCAACGACTCCTACTTCGTGGTCGCCCACTTCCACTACGTGCTCTTCGGCACCGTGGTCTTCGGCATGTTCGCCGGATTCTACTTCTGGTGGCCGAAGTTCACCGGCAAGATGCTCAACGAACGGATCGGCAAGATCCACTTCTGGCTGCTGTTCGTCGGCTTCCACATGACCTTCCTGATCCAGCACTGGCTCGGGGTCTCGGGGATGCCCCGGCGCTATGCGGACTACCTGCCGGAAGACAACTTCACCTGGATGAACCAGATCTCCACGGTCGGCGCCATGCTTCTCGGTGTGTCGATGATCCCGTTCTTCTGGAACGTCTACACGACCTGGCGCAACGGCACCAAGGTCGAGGTCGACGACCCGTGGGGCTTCGGCGGATCCCTGGAGTGGGCCACATCCTGCCCGCCGCCGCGCCACAACTTCACCTCGCTGCCGCGGATCCGCTCCGAGCGCCCGGCACTGGACCTGCACCACCCGGAGCTGGCCGCGGAGTCCCCGCAGCAGTCGCCGGTCGACGACGCCGCCATGGCCACGCGGAAGGGCTGACCGCATGAAACTCTCCATCAAACTGTTCAACCTCCTGGGCGTCTTCAGCGTCGTCGCAGCCATCGTCTACGGCTTCCTCACCCGCTTCGAGGAGCTCGTCGGCTTCCCGGCGCTGCTGGCCGTCGGCGCGATGTCCTTCATGCTGGCCGTCTACCTGTGGCTCGTGGACCGCAACTCGGGTGGTGTGCTGCCCGAGGACAAGCTCGACGGCGAGATCGTGGAGTCGGCCGGCGAGTACGGCCACTTCTCGCCGTGGAGCTGGTGGCCGTTGCTGCTGGGCATTGGCTGCGCCCTGGCGTTCGTAAGCCTGGCCATCGACTGGTGGATCCTGATGCTCGCCGCCCCCGTGGTGTGCGTGGGCCTGCTCGGGCTCGTCTTCGAGTACTCCCGCGGTGACCACGCCCACTGATCGGCGCCGCTGAGGCGGAGCACGCGGAAGCCCCGGACACCACAGGTGTCCGGGGCTTCCGCCGTTCTCGCGTCCCGGCGGTGCTCATCCCCGCCCGGTGCATTCCTGCTCGCGCCCGTTGGTGCCTGCGCCCGTCTTTGTCGCCCAGCCCCTGGAACCCCCGTCGCGGGTGCCTCCGCTGCTACTGGACCCGCACCGGTCCAGTCGCGGATGGACACGCGTCCGCCGGACCGCAGGCATCCGCTCTGGGCCCGTGCGCCGCCGTACGGGTCTGCGTGACGGTTCAGGGGCTCATGGGGCTCCGACCGACCCGAACGCGCCAGGGCGTTCCAAGCCGCCCGGGTGCGCCCTGCAACTGGCCCGGCGTCGGCTCCCGGGCGGCCCTGGTGCCGCGAGGTCACACCGGACCGGAAACTCGGCGGCGCAGGACGTCCACGGCCGCCCTCAGCACAGTGCGTGCCTGGTGCGCGCACCAGCGGGACGTACCGCTGCACGAGGCTGCGGATCCGGCGAGGACGGCATTGGTCCTGCAGCACGCCAAGGAGTCGACGCGATGACGAAGCACCTGATGTCGTTCGCGGGCGTTGCCGTGGTGCTGTCCGGCGGCGAGCGGCAGGCCGTGTCGGACACCGCCCACGCTGTGGTGCAGGAGGCGGGAGACCTCGGCGTCCGAATGTACGGCGGGGGCATGGACGAGAGCGTTATGCCGGTCCTGGTGGACGGTGACGGGACCGTGACCACCGGCACCTCGCCACAGACCCAGCAGCTCGACGGAGGCTTTGCGGTCCCGGCCTTGACGACCCGGGAGGCGGCTCTGGACAGGGTTGCACAGCTCGCGTCCGCGTGCCGATGCGCACAGCACGTCCGCGCGGTCGGGAACGCCGCCGCCGGCTGGCGGACACCGTCCGAGGCAGGACGGCCCCGGTCGCGTCGCCCCGGTGCCCGAGCTCCTGTCCCGCCGGGACTTCCATGCTCCGGCCCGTGGCTCGTGCGTTCGGGCGGGTTCGGGCGGGTTCGGGCGGGTTCGGGCCAGGAGCGTGTCGGACGCCCGAGAAGCGGTCCCGTACGGCCCGGGACGCGCCTCCGGCGTGCTGGCCGTCTGTCGACGCCGGACGAATACTGAGCAGATGCGACGGTCGAAAAGTGAGCACTCGACGATTGGAGTGTGATCACTGTGGAAGATTGGGCGTTGATCCGTCGGCTGCATGCCGAGGGGGTGCCGAAGTCCCAGATCGCCTCGCGGCTGGGGATTTCGCGGAACACGGTCGCCAAGGCCGTGGCCGCCTCCCGGCCACCGCGCTACGAGAGGTCCGCCGGGCCCAACGCGTTCACCGATGTCGAGCCGGTCGTGCGGGCGCTGCTGGCCGAGCACCCGTCCATGCCGGCCACGGTGCTGGCCGAGCGGGTGGGGTGGTCGGGGTCCATCACCTGGTTCCGGGACAATCTCCGAGCCGTCCGCCGCGAGTACGCCCCGCCCGATCCGGCGGACCGGTTGTTCTACCGTCCCGGGGACCAGGTCCAGTGCGATCTGTGGTTCCCGCCGGCACGGATCCCGCTGGGTGACGCTCAGCAGGGATCACCGCCGGTGCTGGTGATGGTTTGCTCCTCCTCGCGGTTCGTCACCGCGGTGATGATTCCATCGCGTACTACCGGTGATCTGTTGGCCGGGATGTGGCATCTGGTGGTCGAGCAGATCCAGGGTGTGCCGCGGCGGTGGGTCTGGGACAACGAGTCCGGCATCGGTCGCGGGGGCCGCCCGGCCGAGGGGGTGGTCGCGTTCATGGGCACGATGGCGGCAACCCTGGTGCAGCTCAGGCCCTACGATCCGGAGTCCAAGGGCATCGTGGAGAGGGCCAACGGCTATCTCGAGACCTCGTTCCTGCCCGGACGCAGTTTCGCTTCCCCGGCCGACTTCAACGCCCAACTGCGCCAGTGGCTGGTGGGTGCCAACACCCGGCGGGTGCGGGCCATCGCCGCCCGGCCGGCGGAGCTGATCGCCGCTGATCGGGCCGCGATGCTCCCTGTGCCGCCGGTCGCCCCGGCGATCGGGCACCGCTCTTGGGTGCGGCTGGGTCGGGACTACTACGTGCGGGTCGCCGGCAACGACTACTCCGTGGACCCGACCGTGATCGGGGCCATGGTCGAGGTCACCGCTGACCTGGATCGGGTGCTCGTGCGTCACCAGGGCCGGGTCGTGGCCGAGCACGCGCGCTGCTGGGCAAGGGCGACCACGGTCACCGACCCGGCGCACGTGGCTACCGCTGCGGTGCTGCGCCGGGCCTACCAGCAGCGCCCGCACCCGGGCGCCGAGGCGGATCCGCTGGTGCGGGATCTGGCCGACTACGACCGCGCGTTCGGGATCGAGGTCGCCTGATGGCCACCACACCGGCCGAGACGGCCAAGACCCTGGAGTACCTCACCGCCTCGTTGAAGGCCCCACGGATCCGTGAGGCCGCCGCCCGGATCGCCGACACTGCCCGTGCGGGGCACTGGTCCTACGAGGAGTACCTGGCCGCCGTCCTCGAGCGCGAGGTCGCCGCCCGCAATGCCTCCGGGGCCCGGCTGCGGATCACTGCCGCAGGCTTCCCCGCGATCAAGACCGCCGAGGACTTCGACTTCACTGCCCAGACGGCGATCACCCACACCGACTACGCCGCGATGGCCTCGGGCCGGTACCTGGCCGAGGCCGGCAACATCGTGCTCCTCGGGCCCCCGGGCACGGGCAAGACCCACCTGGCCACGGCCCTGGGCATCACCGCCTGCCAGCAGGGCCACCGGGTGCTCTACGCCACCGCCGTGGACTGGATCCACCGGCTCAAGGGCGCCCACGACACCGGGCGCCTGGACGCAGAGCTGCGCAAGCTGGGCCGGTACCGGCTGATCATCATCGACGAGGTCGGCTACCTGCCCTTCGAGCAGGAGGCCGCGAACCTGTTCTTCCAGCTCGTCTCGACCCGCTACGAGAAGGCCTCGCTGATCCTGACCTCGAACTTGCCCTTCGCCCGGTGGGGTGAGGTCTTCGGCGACGTCACCATCGCCGCGGCCATGATCGATCGCATCGTCCACCACGCCGAGGTCCACACCCTCAAAGGCGCCAGCTACCGACTCAAGACCTTGGGCACCGACTCCCTGCCCAGCACCACCCACCAGACCAACTAGCGACATCCACTGCTCACTTTTGGGCCGTCGCTACTGCTCACTTTTCGACCGTCGTTGACACCGTCGGCGGTGAGGCCGCCGCCCCCAAGAAGAGGCAGGCAGGGCCTCGGCGTGCTCCTCGCTGTCGGAGGGGGTGTGCCGGCCGTGTCGATCTCGGCCGCGCCCGCGTCCGGCACCGGCCGGCACGGCGTCGGACGGCGAGGAGCCGTTCCGGCGGCAGCACACAGTCCTTGCGGCCGTCGGACGCCGAGCCCGTCCCGCCACGGACATCGGACAGGGCCGGGGTCCCAGGGCTAGGCGTCCCAGGGCGTGGTCCCTCCGGGCCGACGGCACCGTGTGCACGTGCGAGGCGGAGCGCATCCCGGGCGGAGTGTTCGGCGCAGATGTCGCGCACGGTCACCGGCCACGACGGTACCGCCGGTGAGCACGGCCAGGCCCGCCACTGGCGCGGCGGCGCAACCGGGATCACGGAGGCACGGCTCTGGGTGGCGGGCAGCCGCCCGGTGCCCGCCCGGATGCCCAACTTCTGCCGCGGAACGGAACCGCCGCGGGCCGCGATGTGAGGCGGCACGTGGGCCGTCGCAGAACGGTCCGGCGGCAACCCACGGGCCACGGCCGGTGCCGCCGGAGGCAGCCGTTCGAGGGGCCCGCTGATCGGCTGCGCGTCCGTGGGAACACGGGGTCGACGTAGCGGGGGGAGCGCCTCGGTGCAGCGACGACAAAACCCCGGGAGGATGATCCTCCCGGGGCTCCGTCAGGCGGTCGAACGACTCAGCGGACGAGCTCCCGGTCCTGCGGACCGGCCGTCACGGCCTCCACCTCGTGGTGGTGGTGCGCGGCCTCGAGCTCGGCCGGGGTCACGGGGGCGACACGGTCCTCGAAGAAGAACCGGCTGACCCGCTCGCGCATCTTCTCCGTGCCCGTGATCCTGCCCTTGCCGTTGGGCTGGGCCGGCAGCACGTCGTAGTCAGGCATGGCGACCAGACGGTAGCGCTTGTACTCGTCGAGCGGCTCGTGCACCTCGATGAACTCCCCGTGGGGCAGCTGCTGGACACGACCGGTCTCGCGACCGTGGAGCACGATCTCGCGGTCCTTGCGCTGCAGCGCCAGGCAGACGCGCCGGGTGATCATGAAGCCGAGGATCGGCGCGATGAAGTACGCGGCCCGCAGCCAGTAGATGACGTCGTTGAGCGACACGTTGAAGTGCGTGGCGATGAGGTCACCGCTGGCCGCGACGAGCATCACGGTGTAGAAGGCCACGCCGGCGACGCCCATGGCGGTGCGGAAGGGGGCGTTGCGCGGGCGGTCCAGGATGTGGTGCTCGCGGTCGTCCTTGGTCACCCACCGCTCGATCCACGGCCAGGCGGCCATGAGGCCGAACAGGATCATGATCGGGACCATGGGCAGGAGGACGTTCAGCGGGATCGACATGCCCCAGAAGGTCCACTCCCAGTTGATCGGCCAGGTGCCGGGCATGAGGCGCACGGCGCCGTCGGTGAAGCCCATGTACCAGTCGGGCTGGGAACCGGCCTGCACCGGGGAGGGATCGTACGGCCCGTAGTTCCAGATCGCGTTGATGGTGGTGGTGGCCGCCATCAGCGCCATGATGCCGAAGACGATGAAGAAGAAGCCGCCCGCCTTGGCCGCGTAGACCGGGCCCACGGGGAAGCCGACCACGTTGTTCTCGGTGCGGCCCGGGCCGGGGAACTGGGTGTGCTTGTGCACGACGACCATGAACAGGTGGACCACGATCAGACCGAGGATCGCCGCGGGGATCAGCAGCACGTGGATGATGTAGAGGCGCGCGATGATGTCGTGGCCGGGGAACTCGCCGCCGAACAGGAACATCGACAGGTAGGCGCCGACCAGCGGGATGGCCTTGAGGATCGCGTCGGCGATCCGCAGACCGTTGCCGGAGAGGACGTCGTCCGGCAGGGAGTAGCCGGAGAAGCCCGCCACGATGGTCAGCAGGAACAGCCCGACGCCGACGAGCCAGTTCAGCTCACGGGGCCGGCGGAACGCACCGGTGAAGAACACGCGGAGCATGTGCACGGCCACGGCGGCGGCGAACACCAGCGCGGACCAGTGGTGGATCTGACGCAGGAACAGCCCGCCGCGGACGTCGAAGGAGATGTCGAGGGTGGAGGCGTAGGCCGCCGACATCTCGACGCCCTGCATGGGCACGTACGAGCCCTCGTACTCGAGTGCGGCCATGGAAGGCTCGAACCAGAGCGCCAGGAACGTTCCCGAGAGCAGGAGGATGACGAAGGTGTACAGCGCCACCTCGCCGAACATGAAGGACCAGTGGTCCGGGAAGATCTTCCGGCCGAACTCCTTGACCATCGGCGACATGCCGACCCGGGTGTCGACGAAGTTCGCGATCCGGCCGGTGCCGGTCTGCGGCTTGTACTGGAAATCAGTGGACGTGGACATCAGTTCGCCTCACCCTGCATCTCTTCGACATGGGTACCCCGCTGGGAGTAGGTCGGTCCGACCGGTTCCTGGAAATCGCTGCGGGCCACGAGGTAGCCCTCGTCGTCCACGGTGATCGGCAGCTGGGGAAGGGGCCGGGCAGCCGGCCCGAAGATGACCTCGCACTCGTTGGTGAGGTCGAAAGTGGACTGGTGGCACGGGCAGAGCAGGTGGTGGGTCTGCTGCTCGTACAGCGCCACCGGGCAGCCGACGTGGGTGCAGACCTTCGAGTAGGCGAAGATGCCGTCCACGTTCCAGTCGGCCCGCTCGGGCGACACGTTCACGGACTCGGGGTCCAGCCTCATGAGCAGGACCACGGCCTTGGCCTTCTCGTCCAGGTAGCCCTCGTTGTGCCCGATCGTGCTCAGGTTCTCCGGCACGACGTGGAACGTGGAGCCCAGGGTGACGTCCGAGGCCTTGATCGGTGTCCCGGAGGGGTCGCGGACCAGGCGGATGCCCTCGTCCCACAGGGTCTCCTTGAGGACGTCCAGGTTGGTGGGGCCCAGATCCTTGAGCAGCCCGACGAAGGGCAGGGGAGCGAGGACCGCGGCGCCGATGAGGGTGTTGCGCAGCAGCGGACGGCGCTTGATGCCCGACTCGTCGTAGATCGTGGTGAGGATGCTCTGCGCCTCGGCGCGCTGCTCCTCGGTGCGGACCGCGTGCCGGCTCTCGACCAACTCGTGGTCCGGCATGAGCGTGCGCGCCCAGTGCACGACCCCCAGGCCGATGCCGAACATGCCGAGCGCGATGCCCAGGCCCAGCAGGAGGTTCTGCAGCTGCAGCGCCTGGGTGGGGGCCGTGTTCGTGACGTCGTAGATCGGACCGTCCACCCGGACGCCGAAGTAGCCGACGAAGAACAGGACGGACCCGATGACCGAGATCAGGAACAGCAGGACGACCTGCCGTTCGGCGCGCTTGGCCGCCCGGTCGTCGACGTCCGTCAGGCGCGGGCGGTGCGGGGGCAGTCCGGGGTCAGGGAAACGCTCCATCGCCGTGGTGCCCGTGGTGGCAACTGTTCCCGACTCGTGGGGAGTGCCGTCACTGTGGCTTCCCATGTGTGGTCCCTCATTCTTCTCTTGGTGCAGTTGATCGTAGCTAGTGGGTCCGACATCTGCTGCCGGGACGGCAGCTCAGGCGGAGCGCGAGGTGAGCCAGATGGTGAACCCGATGATGACCGCGAGTCCGATGGTCCACACGAAGAGGCCCTCGGAGACCGGGCCGAGCGCGCCGAGGCCGAACCCGCCCGGGTTGGGGCTCTCCTCGAGGGTCTTCAGGTACGTGATGACGTCCCGCTTCTCCTCGGGGGTGATGTTCGCGTCGTTGAAGACCGGCATGTTCTGCGGCCCCGTCTGCATCGCCTCGTAGATGTGCACCTCTTCGACGCCCATCAGGGACGGCGCGTACTTGCCGCGGGTCAGGGCGCCACCGGCGCCGGCGGCGTTGTGGCACATGGCGCAGTTGGCGAGGAACACCTTCGCACCGTTGGCGGCGTTGCCCTGGGTGACGTCCAGGTACTCCTCCTCGGGCACGGCCGGGCCGGGGCCCAGGGTCGCGACGTAGCCGGCCAGCTGAGCGGTTTCCTCGGGGTTGAACTGCGGGGCCTTCTGCGGGGCCTGCGGGCCGTTGGCCTGCATGGGCATGCGCCCGGTGCCGACCTGGAAGTCGACCGCGGCGGCGCCGACGCCGATCAGGGACGGCCCGGAGGGGGTGCCCGCGCCGTCGAGGCCGTGACAGGTGGAGCAGTTCGCGATGAACAGCTTCTCGCCCTCCTCGAGGTCCTGGGCCGAGTAGGACTCGGTCTGGGCCTTGGCCTCGTTGGTGGTGGTGGCGACTGCGTAGAGCCCACCGCTGAGGAGCAGGGCCAGGACCATCAGTACGAGGACTGCGAGAGGGTGGCGCCGCTGTTGCGAAAGTGCCTTCACGTCAAACGTTCCTTTAACTCGGTGCTGCGTTGGTTTGCTGGGGTCGTCCCCGGGAGGGCGCGGGCTACTTGAGGAAGTAGACCACGAGGAAGAGGACGATCCAGACGACGTCCACGAAGTGCCAGTAGTAGGACACGACGATCGCCGAGGTGGCCTCGAAGTGCCCGAAGCGCTTGGCCACGAAGGCACGGCCCATGATGAACAGGAAGGCGATGAGCCCGCCCGTCACATGCAGGGCGTGGAAGCCCGTGGTGATGTAGAAGGCGGAACCGTAGGCGTTGGCCGGGATGCTGATGCCGTGGCTCACGAGCTCGGCGTACTCGAACGCCTGCACCGCCACGAAGATCGCCCCCATGATGAAGGTCAGGGCGAACCACTCGACCATGCCCCACCGGCGCACGTCCAGGGCGCCGCCGGCACGCCGGGGCTGGAGGCGCTCGGCCGCGAAGACGCCGAACTGGCAGGTCACGGAGCTCGACACCAGGATGATCGTGTTGGCGGTGGCCAGCCACACGTTCAGCTTGGCCGACTCGTCCGCCCACAGCTCCGGGGAGGTGGAGCGCAGCGTGAAGTACATGGCGAAGAGGCCGGCGAAGAACATGACCTCGGAGGCGAGCCACACGATGGTGCCCACGGAGGTCAGGTTGGGTCGGTTGATCGACCCGCCTACCGGCTTGGCTGGGGTCTGGGTTGCAGTCGTCACAGAGACATTATGTCGCCAAAACTGCCGGTGGACCAACCAGGATCGGATCGGGCGATTTGCGTGTCCGGCGCCCCGCCGCCCCGCGCGATCGGGCCCCGGGGCCGTGTCCGGCGCCCGGGTGCCGTGGATCCCGGGCGGGAGGGGGCCTGCGGAGGGCGTCCGTGATCCGTGTCACCACCGGCCGGGGAGCGCTCGGTCGCTCCGTTGTCGGTGGGTTCCGGGCCCCGGCGGGGCGGGCGATACGATCGAAGGCGTGAACACGACGACTCCGGCGACCGCACCGCACTTCGAGTGGCCCGACCTCATCACCGCGCTGATCTCGGGGGCCGACCTGACCCGGGAGCAGGCGTACTGGGCCATGGACACGATCATGTCGGGGGAGGTGTCGGACGTCGTCATCGCGGGCTTCCTCGTGGCCCTGCGGGCCAAGGGGGAGACGGTCGAGGAGCTCACCGGCCTGGCGGACGCGATGGTGTCCCGGGCCCGGCCGGCCGACATCCCCGGGCCCGCCCTGGACATCGTCGGCACCGGCGGAGACCGGCTGTCCAGCGTGAACATCTCCACGATGGCGGCCCTGGTCTGCGCGGGCGCGGGCGCGAAGGTGGTCAAGCACGGCAACCGTGCGTCGTCGTCGAAGTCGGGCTCCGCCGACGTCCTCGAGGCCCTCGGGGTCCGCCTGGACCTGCCGGTCGAGCTGGTCGAGTCCGCCGCGGAGCACGTGGGCATCACGTTCCTGTTCGCCCAGACGTTCCACCCGTCGATGCGCTTCGTGGCCGCGGCGCGGGCGCAGCTGCGGGTGGCCACCACGTTCAACGTCCTCGGGCCCATGACCAACCCGGCCCGGGTCGAGGCCTCGGCGATCGGCGTGGCCGACCGCGCCCTGGCTCCGCTCATCGCCGGGGTCTTCGCCGCTCGGGGGCATCGCGCCCTGGTCTTCCGCGGCGGCGACGGGCTCGACGAGCTCACCGTGACGGCGCCCTCGGAGATCTGGGAGGTGCGCGGCGGCACCGTCGAGCACCACGAGCTCGAGCCCCTCGACCTCGGCATGCCGCGGGCCACGATCGAGGACCTGCGCGGGCGGGACGCCCTGTACAACGCCCGGGTCGTCGAGCAGGTGCTGGCGGGGGAGCCGGGGCCCGTGCGCAACGCCGTGCTGCTCAACGCGGCGGCGGGGCTGGTCGCGCTCGACCAGGAGGCGGAGGGTTCGTTCCACGACCGTCTGGCGGCCGGGGTCCGGCGCGCCGAGCAGGCCGTGGACAGCGGCGCCGCGCGCGCGGTCCTGGACCGCTGGATCGCCCACACCGTCCGCTGAGGACACCGGAGGATCCGACGACGCACGGCCGGTGAGCACCCGCTCACCGGCCTTCTGTCGTTCCGGCCTCCCGTCGTCGTCCCGGCCCCCGGTCGTCGCCGGGCGCTTCGACCGGGGGCGGCGCCGGCGGGCTCAGTCGATGCCGAGGGAGAAGGCGGCGTCGAGGTCGTGCTTGCTGTAGGTGCGGAAGGCGATGTTCGTGTTCGTGCCCACCACACCGTCGACCTTGGAGAGGCGGTCGGCGATGACGTCCGCGAGGTCCTCGTGCCGGTGCACGCGCACCATGGCGATCAGGTCCCAGTCGCCGGTCACGGAGTACACCTCGCTGATCCCGGGGATCTCCGAGATCTGCTCCGCGACCTCAGGAATGCGGTCGGCGGAGGTCTTGATGAGGACGATGGCGGTGAGCATGGGACGCCTTTCTCGGGACGGGGCCGGCCGGAGCCGGTGGAACAGGGCGGATCAGGGCCTGCGGCGGGCCTGCGCCGCGCGCACCGTGAGAGCGAGCGCGCGGTGGCCCAGCAGGAGAACGGCGAGAGTGGCCAAGGTCACCAGCACGAAGCTCGGTGCGGTGCCCTCGCCGACGAGGACCCGCAGGCCCATGCCCACGACGACGGTGGTCAGCCACAGGGCGACGCCGCGCGGCCACAGGCCGACGGGGTGGCGGGGCAGCTGCCAGACGGCCCAGCCCAGCAGCAGTCCGGTGAGGAACGGCCAGGCGGTCTCCAGCACGCCCACGGCATCGAGGGCGTGGGTCCTGCGCCCGACGGCGGCGAAGAGGAGGACCAGGAGCACGTCGATGACGAGGGCCGCCGGCCAGGAGCTCCGGCGCCCGGTGCGCCCGGTGGGCGGCGTGGTGGTGGGGGCCGTGGTGTGCATGCTCGCAGTCTAGTCGGGGTCCCGGGGCGATCCGACGCATGCCGTTCGGGGTGAAGTCGAAGCTGAAGGTTGAAGGACTGAGGGTGGGTGAACCCTCAACCTTCGACCAGGAGTCCAGGGATAAACCGGGTGCGGTCCGGAACGGCGACGAGCGGGTTCGGCGGCCGGGGTCGAAGGGTGGTGGCGCGGTCGGCGGTCGTGCGCCGGCCACCCGGACGCCGATGCGCTCGGCGGTGCGCGGCGCACCGAGGGGTCGGGGCCGCAGGCGGTCGGCCGCACGGCGTGCTCCGTGGTTGTGCCGAGCGGGTGTGGCGCACCCGGGGTGAGAGGAGGTGGAATGGCCGGACGGGGAGGACCCTCTCGCCCCGACTTTACATAATGTAGATTATCGGCGCTTTGGAGAGGAGTGCTGAACCGGGTCCGTCGTAGGCCCGGAACCCACTGTTCGGACCTGTTCATCGATCGTGCATGCAGCCTGCACCTGCGTCCCCGTCGGCCGGCGCGCAGGCGCCTTGAGGACGCGCGACCGGGACTCCGCCGAGGCCGGCCCGTTCCGCTGCGGCGTCCCGGCGCGCCTCCGGGGCCGGTGTTCCATAGTGTGGTCCGGCTGCGTGGTCCGGCTGTGGTGTTCGGCCGTCGAGGCGTGCCGCGCCGAGGTGTCGTCCGCCGTCCGACGCCTCGGCATGCCGCCTGGGTGTGCCCGTGTCCGTGAGCGCCTTCGCCCGGGCGGTCCTCGGCGTCGGTGCGCGCGGACGGATGCGGCCCGCGCCGGGCCCGTCCGCACGCAGCGGATCGTTCCCTGCGGTCCGGGCATCCCTGGCCTGCCCGAGGTGCTGGTAACGCCCGTGGCCGGCGACCCTGTGGCCCCCGGTGCCCACGAGCCGCCCGGCTCCGGCATCGCCTGTGACCTGGGTCACTGCCGCGCCCACGATCCGCACAGGTCCCGGTCGTCCGTCGGAGGACTGTTCCAGCGGCCGGGCCGTGCGGATCGGCCGTGCGGCGTCGTTGCTCCCGGCCACGGCGGCGCCCCGGCGGGCGCGGGCGCACCCGCAGAGGCCGCGGTACTCCCCCGGCCCGTGCGGTCGTTGCCCGCCGACCATGGTTCGCAGGAACCCACGCGCGGGCCGGACGGCACCGGGCCCGGTGGTCACGCCCCGACGTAGGCCGCCAGGTGGCGGCCGGTGAGGGTCGAGCGGGAGGACACGAGGTCCGCGGGCGTGCCCTCGAAGACCACACGGCCTCCCTCGTGGCCGGCCCCGGGGCCGAGGTCGACGATCCAGTCGGCGTGGGCCATGACCGCCTGGTGGTGCTCGATCACGACGACCGACTTCCCGGCGTCGACGAGCCGGTCGAGCAGTCCCAGCAGCTGCTCCACGTCGGCCAGGTGCAGGCCGGTGGTCGGCTCGTCCAGGATGTAGACCTCCCCCTGCCCGGCGAGCTGGGCGGCCAGCTTCAGCCGTTGCCGCTCCCCGCCGGAGAGTGTGGTGAGCGGCTGGCCGAGCACCAGGTAGCCGAGCCCCACGTCGGCGAGCCTGCCGAGGATCCGGTGGGCGGCCGGCGTGCGCGCCTCTCCGGCGCCGAAGAAGTCGAGGGCCTCGGCCACCGGCATCGCCAGGACCTCGGCGATGTCCCGGCCGCCGAGCGTGTGCTCCAGCACGGCGCTCTGGAAACGCCGTCCTCCGCACTCCTCGCAGGTGGACTCGACGGTCGCCATGACGCCGAGGTCCGTGTACACGACTCCGGCGCCCTTGCAAGCGGGACAGGCGCCCTCGGAGTTGGAGCTGAACAGCGCGGGCTTCACACCGTTGGCCTTCGCGAAGGCCTTGCGGATCGGGTCGAGCAGGCCGGTGTAGGTGGCCGGGTTGCTCCGGCGCGACCCGCGGATCGCGCCCTGGTCGATCAGCACCACGCCCTCGCGGCCGGCGACCGAGCCGTGGACCAGTGAGCTCTTGCCCGAGCCGGCGACACCCGTGAGCACGCAGAGCGTTCCGAGGGGGATGTCGACGTCGACGTCCTGCAGGTTGTTGGTATCGGCACCGCGGATCTCGAGGGTGCCGGTGGGCGTGCGCACCGTCTTCTTGAGGGACGCGCGGTCGTCGAGGTGCCTGCCGGTGAGCGTGCCGCTGGCCCGCAGCTCCTCGACCGTGCCCTCGAACACGACCGTCCCGCCGTGGCTGCCGGCTCCGGGACCGAGGTCGACGACGTGGTCCGCGATCGCGATGGTCTCCGGCTTGTGCTCCACGACGAGCACGGTGTTGCCCTTGTCCCGCAGCTGCAGGAGCAGCCCGTTCATCCGTTCGATGTCGTGGGGGTGCAGCCCGATGGTGGGTTCGTCGAAGACGTAGCTGACGTCGGTGAGCGACGATCCCAGGTGGCGGATCATCCGGGTGCGCTGGGCTTCTCCCCCGGACAGCGTGCCGGTCGGGCGGTCGAGCGAGAGATACCCCAGCCCGATCTGCGAGAACGCGTCGAACAGGTGCTGCAGGCCGGTCAGGAGCGGGGCGACCGACGGCTCGTCGAGTCCGCGGACCCAACCGGCGAGGTCGCTGATCTGCATCGCGCAGACGTCGGCGATGTTCTTCCCGCCGATCCTCGACGACCGGGCCTGGGCGCTCAGGCGGGTGCCGCTGCACTCGGGGCAGGTCGTGAACGTCACCGCCCGTTCCACGAAGGCGCGCACGTGCGGCTGCAGGGCGTCGACGTCCTTGGACAGCATCGACTTCTGGATCCTGGGGATCAGCCCCTCGTAGGTCACGTTGATGCCGTCGACCTTGATCTTGGTCGGCTCCTTGTACAGCAGGTCGTGGAGCTCCCGCTCCGAGAAGGCTCGGATCGGCTTGCCGGGGTCGAAGAAGCCGCAGCCGCGGAAGATGCGCCCGTACCAGCCGTCCATGCTGTAGCCGGGGACCGTGAGCGCGCCGTCGTCGAGCGACAGGGCGTCGTCGTAGAGCGCGGACCGGTCGACGTCGTTGACCGAGCCCATGCCCTCGCAGCGGGGGCACATGCCCCCCAGGACGGTGAACGTCGTCTTCTCCGCCCGCGTCCGGCCGGGGCCGCGATCCACGGTGATCGCACCGCTGGCCTGCACCGACGGCACGTTGAAGGAATAGGCGTTGGGCGAGCCGATGTGCGGCTCCCCGAGCCTGCTGAAGAGGATGCGCAGCATCGCGTTGGCGTCGGTGGCGGTGCCGACCGTGGAGCGGGGATTGGCGCCCATCCGCTCCTGGTCGACGATGATGGCCGTCGTCAGACCCTCCAGCCGGTCGACCTCGGGCCGGCCCAGCGTGGGCATGAAGCCCTGCACGAAGGCGCTGTAGGTCTCGTTGATCAGCCGTTGCGACTCCGCGGCGATGGTGCCGAACACCAGGGAGCTCTTGCCCGAGCCCGAGACTCCCGTGAACACGGTCAGCCGGCGCTTCGGGATCTCGATGCTGACGTCCCGGAGGTTGTTCTCGCGAGCACCCCGCACGCGGATCAGGTCGTGGTGGTCGGCGACGTGCGGCGCGCCCGTCCGCGGTGCCGTGCTGGGCGGTGTGGTCATGGTGTGGTCCCCTCCTGGGCGGTCCCGCCGGTGTCGTCCTCGGCGACGACGCGCTCCGGTCGGGCTCGCTCCGAGCCTAAGCCCGGCAGCCCCGGCCGGACAGGTGCGGGCCGCGCCGGAGACTCGCCGTCGGCGTGCCGGACCCGGCGGCCGAGGTGGCCGATGGGCGGCCGCGCAGGAGGCGCCGCCGCCGAGCGCCTCCTGCGCGGTGGAAGTCGCCTTTGCCGCCGGCGGGAGCGACGTCGGGGCGGAGACCGCCTACACCTATACGACGCAGGGCACACAGGACATCCCCGTGCTGACGGCGGACACGCACACCGTGCGCTGCAACGCCGAGGAGAGCCGGGCCGACTCCCCACAGGACGTCCAACTGGGGGCCGTGCTCCCGAACGGCGCCCGTGGAGGTGGCCGGGAGGGTCATCGAGGACGCGGCCGATCGGACGCCGACGGTGCGCCTGCGGGTGGACAGCGGCATGGGCTGGAGGGCGTGGTGGTCGAGGAGGCACTCCCCCTGGCCCGGGCCGTCGGGGACGACTCCCACCTGGAGCTCGTGGGGATCGCCACGCGCTTCTCCATGGTCACCGCCGGGGACGCGAGACCATCGACCGCAACGGCACGGCCAACGCCACCGTCGCCCGAAGAACCGCATCGACGGCCAGGACGCGCTGATCCACTTGAGCGGCCAGGCCTTCCGCATGCTCGCCGCCACCGCGCCGCTGCCGGTGACCAGCACCGGCGGGTGAGCCACGGCGTCAGCGCTCCGCGGGTCCGCCGGCCGCGCCGAGGCGCAGGTCGTGTCCCGGGCCGGGACCGGGATCCCCGCCCAGGTCGTGGTCCAGCACGTGGTCGGCGTGGAAGCTGCGGGCCAGCTCGCGGTTGCGGGCGGCCCGCCGCGCGGAGGTGCCCGGCCGCACGGTGACGTCGACGTACACCACGGGCCGGCCGGAGGCGGCCTCGAGCCGGGCGCGCAGCCGCTCGGCCCGGTCGTCCCCGGGCTCGCACTGCCCGGTGCCGAGCAGGACCAGCGCCCGCTCGAAGTCGGGCTCGGCGGCCAGCCAGCGGGTCATCATGGCGGGCAGCCGGGACTGCAGGGCGGAGAGGCCGACGACGGCGGTCGCCGTGCCGGCCAGCCACGCGCCCGCGGCCGAGACCGCAACCGAGGTGACGAGCTTCATGGTTCTCCTCCTTCCTGCTGAGACGGTCCGCCTGACGCGGTTCGTCCGACGGCGTCCGTCCGACGGGGTCCGTCGGACGGGGTCCGGGCGGACCCGCGGGGGCGCGGGTGCCCCGGCGGAACTCACGGGTGGTGCCACGGATCCTGCTCGGGACCGCGGCACCACCGTTGTCGGGTGAACAGCGGGGAAAGCGCAGGTATTCCGTGCGGCACCGCCCGCGGTCCTCGGGCGGCACGCCGCTCCGGGACGGCGTCGGAGGGCTGGGGCACAATGGAGACCAGGGCGCACGCCCTGGCGAAGGCGCAGGAGAGGTCGGGACCGATCATGTGGGAATGGCTCGTCGAGAACGCGTGGCTGTTCTGGTTGCTGGCGATGATCGTGCTGGCCGCGATCGAGATGCTGACCCTCGACTTCGTGTTCCTCATGATGTCCGCGGCGTCGCTGCTGGCCTTCGGCCTGAGCTGGGTCACGGACAACTTCGTGATCCAGGTGGTGGCCTTCGCCCTCGCCGCGGTGCTGCTCATCTTCCTCGTCCGGCCCGTCGCCCTGCGCCGGATCAACCGGTCCACCCCCGGGACCGTGTCCAACGCGGCCCGGCTCATCGGCCTGCCCTGCCAGGTCCTCGACCCGGTCACCGCCCGCAGCGGGCTGGTGCGGCTGGAGGGCGACACCTGGAGCGCCCGCTCGGTCACCGGTGAGCAGCTGCCGGTGGGCACCGACGTCTACGTCCACGAGATCGAGGGCGCCACCGTCCTGGTGGCGCCCCACCCCGCCCCGACCGCCGACGGCCGGCCCGAGCCCCGCCCGTCCTTCTGAACCCCCGCTCCGGAGGCGCCGCGCCGCCGGACCCGGCGTCACCGACGTCGCGCAGCACCCACCGAGAGAGGCACCCGTGGACCTAGCCGTCATCATCCTGCTCGCCGTCCTGATCGTCCTGGTCGTCATCATCCTGTTCCGCTCCGTGCGGATCATCCCGCAGGCGCGGGCCGGCATCGTGGAGCGCCTCGGCAAGTACCGCACGACCCTGACCCCGGGGCTGCACTTCCTCATCCCGTTCATCGACCGGCTGCTCCCGCTGATCGACCTGCGCGAGCAGGTGCAGTCCTTTCCGGCGCAGTCCGTGATCACCGAGGACAACCTGGTCGTCGGCATCGACACCGTCGTCTACTTCCAGGTCACCGACCCGCGTGCGGCGACCTACGAGATCGTCGACTACATCCAGGCCGCGGACCAGCTGACCTCCGCCACGCTGCGCAACGTCGTGGGCGGGCTCAACCTCGAGGAGGCGCTCACCTCCCGGGACAAGATCAACGCTGAGCTGCGTGGCGTCCTGGACTCCACGACCGGTCGCTGGGGCATCCGGGTCTCCCGGGTGGACATCAAGGAGATCACTCCCCCGCCCTCCATCCAGGACTCCATGGAGAAGCAGATGCGCGCCGAGCGGGAGCGCCGGGCCGTGATCCTGACGGCCGAGGGCGACAAGCAGTCCCGGATCCTCATGGCCGAGGGCCAGCGGCAGTCCGCGATCCTCTCCGCCGAGGGCGAGGCGAAGGCCGCGATCCTGCGCGCCGACGGCGAGGCGCAGGCCATCCGCAAGGTCTTCGACTCGATCCACCGTGCCCGGCCCACCCAGAAGCTGCTGGCCTACCAGTACATCCAGACGCTGCCGAAGGTCGCCGAGGGCAGCGCGAACAAGGTCTGGATGATCCCCGCGGAGCTGGGCGACGCGCTGCGGGGCGTCGGGGACTTCCTCTCCCGCCCCGACGAGGACGGCGACGGCCCCGGTCCCGGCCGCGGTGCGGCCGACGAGGAGGGCGTGGTGCCGGAGGAGGCCGCGGGACCGGAGTCGGAGCCGCTCGTCACCCCGGAGGAGGTCCGGGTCACCGACGAGGACCTCTCCCTGAACCTGGAGCGCACCACGGTGGACCCGGACGAGTTCACGATCCCCCGCCCCTCGAGCATCGACCCGGACGCGCCCGTGCGCCTCGAGGACCCGATGCCGCCCCAGGACGGCCCGGCCGGCCGCTGAGGCAGGGTCCGCTGAGGCAGGGGCCGCCCGGGAATCCGGGCCCGCTCCGGGGAACATCCCGGGGGCCGTCGACGTTGCACCCAGAGGATCCCGGGTCCCTGCAGACCCGTCGTCAGCCCGAGTGTGCGCCACGGCCGTGGCCACCGTCAGTTATGGAGGAACCACCACTATGAGCGACCGCAGTCTCAGGGGAATGCGTCTGGGCTCCCAGTCGATGGAGACGGAGGCCGGTGTCGAGCCGGCTCCGCGCCAGCGCGTGGAGTACCGCACCGCGGACGGCGAGTCGGTGACGGTCACCTTCGCCGCGGAGGCCGAGATCCCCCCGGTCTGGGTGTCGAAGACCGGCAAGGAAGCGATCATCGTCAACGGCGAGAAGCCGGAGAACCCCAACGAGAAGCACCAGCGCACGCACTGGGACATGCTCCTGGAGCGGCGCAGCGTGGACGAGCTGGAGGAGATCCTCGCCCAGCGGATCGAGTTCTACCGGGCCAAGCACGCGATCTGAGCCCGCAGCCCCAGAACGCGCGGGCGGTCAGCCCCCACTGGGCCACCCGGACGACGGCCTCGCGCGTGACGTCCGGGCTCATCTTCGACTCGCCCTCGGCGCGCTCCACGAAGGTGATCGGGACCTCCACGACCTGCAGCCCGGCGCGCTCCGTCCGCCAGCCGAGGTCGATCTGGAAGCAGTAGCCCTTCGAGTCGACCGTCTCCAGGCCGATCCGCTCGAGGGTTCCGC